>CALGZD010000260.1 GCA_937934635.1 uncultured Deinococcales bacterium | reverse complement strand
GTTCCTGCTGACTGCTACATGCACCGTCAAGCAAGCTTTATTCCAAGCTTCTTCCCAGAAGGTACAGAACTTGGCGTAGATGCTGACTTCTTCTACTTCCCAGCATTTGCTGAGGGTGACCTTGGTAAGCCAGTTCTTGGTGCGGGTACACTTTTTGGTATGGCTAAAGAGAGCGAAGCAACACACGCACTTCTTGACTTCCTAAAAACACCTCTTGCACACGAAATCTGGATGGCACAAAGTGGCTTCCTAACCCCACACAAAGGTGTAAATGTTGATGCATATGCAAACGACACACTTAAGGGTCAAGGTGAAATCCTTCTAAATGCAACAACCTTCCGTTTTGATGCTTCTGACCTTATGCCAGGCGCAATCGGTGCAGGTTCATTCTGGACAGGTATGGTTGACTATACTAGCGGTGCATCAGCACAAGAAGTTGCTGACGCAATCCAAGCTAGCTGGGATGAAATCAAGTAAGGTTTAGACCTTATAGATTTTCTAGCCTTTATGTCAGGGTGGCGTTTTCGTCACCCTGATTTTTATATCAGAAGTTCTGTAATCAAAATAGCCATGCTAATTTTGTAGTGGTCTGATTTCTTTTTAAATATACATATGCCATGTAAGATGGGCTGTGCCCATCACGTTCTATTTCCGTCTAGGACAGGGTTTGTATAAAATGAAAGTATAATAATTTGAAGTACAAATTCCAATAGTTTTGTCAATATATCAAGTAAAAAACTCAGATTTTGTAGGGTGCGTTCCACGCACCAGTTGGAATACAAATTCCAACAATTTAGTCAAGATATAAAGTAAAAAACAGGCGCAAAAGCGAGGCACAAAAAGCGGTGCGTAAAACGCATCCTACGTGACTAAATGGATAAAATAACAGTAGAATATTCTATGAGGGATTCGTCGAGATTCTTCACTACGTTCAGAATGACGTGGTTCTTATAAAACATTGATAGTTATTTTTTGTTGCACATATCTTTTACAAATATTTATTTCATACATTCTATCTCACAAACAACCCTATACTACATAACTACCTGAAAGGACTACTAATCAATGGAGCAAATCATTCGAGCATTAATCGTCATGGCAGGTGGCGTGGGTGCGCTTTTAATCTACTTCTTTGGCAGTAATTGGATTCTCGATATTTCTTTAAGAGATAGTCGTACAAACGATGGTCGCTATATTAGTCGAGAAAATATCCGTGAACGTATTCGCCCATGGCTTTTTGTAGGTCCAGCCCTTATTATCTTAACGCTATACTTGATTTATCCAGCCATTCAAACAATTATCTTGAGCTTTTACGATAAAAACTCCCAAAACTTTATAGGACTAGATAACTATACTTGGGCAGCAAGCAACACAAATTTTCGTGAAGCGATCGTCAATAATTTACTGTGGCTCATCATTGTGCCAACCATGAGTACAATTTTTGGACTGGTTATAGCTACACTTGCTGACAGCGTACGCTGGGGAAATATTGCTAAATCACTAATCTTTATGCCAATGGCAATTTCATTTGTCGGTGCGAGTGTCATCTGGAAATTTGTCTATGACTATCGTGGACCAGATGCCGCTCAGATAGGTATCGTAAATGCAATCGTTAGTTTCTTTGGTGGCACACCCCAAGCATGGGTCACGATTCCTTTTTGGAATAACATCTTCCTTATGATTATCTTGATATGGATTCAAACAGGGTTTGCCATGGTGCTATTAAGCGCAGCTCTGCGAGGTGTACCAGAATCAACGATTGAAGCAGCAGAAATTGATGGTGCAAATGGCTTTCAAATTTTCATGCGAATTATGGTTCCACAAATAACCAGTACGATACTTGTGGTTTGGACAACGATTACAATAGTTGTACTCAAAGTTTTCGATATCGTTTTTGCAATGACCAACGGTCAATGGAACACTGAAGTGATTGCAAACATGATGTACAGTTGGATGTTCCGTAATGGCGACTTCGGACGTGGCAGTATGTTAGCAGTTGTCATTATGCTAGCTGTCGTGCCTATCATGATTTGGAATATCCGCCGTTTCCAACAAGAGGAGGCAATGAAGTGAAGTTTAGTTTCAGTAAGTTCTTTGTCCACCTCACCCTACTACTCTTTGTCTTAGTATGGACACTTCCAATTTTTGGTCTTTTCATTAGCTCACTTCGTAACAAAGATCAACTCATCATCTCAGGTTGGTGGTCTGCACTTCGTACCACAGAGCGAAATGAAGTCGGTCGAACTGGCGATATGGATGACCAGTTTGAACGTGATGGTATGTTCATCATTGCTGGTAACTTCTTTGAAGAAGGCAGTGGTAACAAAAGTATCAAAACCTTAGGCACAAAACAAAATGCCTTAGATGCCTATACTGCTGGTGAAGCTGTTGATATGGGTGATGGTACAACCCTAACCCTATCTCAAAATGGTTCTTACGAATGGGTATCTCCTGAACCTTTTGATATAAGTCGAGGGAAGCGTATCTTCTACATTGCTAAAATCCCTCCAACATTTAGCTTAAAAAACTATACCGAAGTTTTACAATCTGAACGAATCGGTCAAGCATTTTTAAATACCTTTACGGTAGCGATCCCCTCTACTATTATTCCAATTGCGCTTGCGGCCTTTGCTGCCTACGCCTTTGCATGGATGCGTTTCCCTGGTAGGCAATTTCTATTTGCAATTGTTGTCGGACTTCTCGTTGTGCCACTACAGATGTCACTTATTCCACTTTTAAAACTTTATAATGTCGTAGGTGATCAATTTGGTTTTGAAGCAAAAAGCTATGTTGGTATA
>CALGZD010000259.1 GCA_937934635.1 uncultured Deinococcales bacterium | reverse complement strand
TCCGCACCATAAGTGAATTGCTTATCACCAATGGTTGCACCTGTAACAAAAACTTCACCTTTGTTCGCAGTCTTAATATCAATAAGACCAAGCTTACGGTAAAGAACACCTGATACACCTGCGTCATAGAAGCTTGTTCTGTCTTCTAGCGTAGTTGTCATCTGTGCCCAGTCTTGTGAAATCAACGGTAGCTTTAGGTACTTGTCATAAGCCTGAAGTGTTGCTTCTGTCCAGTCATAGAGCAAGCTGCGACCTTCAGCATATTCACGCAAGTTTGCCTGATGCACAAAGTGTGGATACGGTGAACCAGTTAAGATATGGCGCATAGCAATATCTGCTTCAAATTCTAGGATTTGGTCCCAAGTCTGATTTTCACTAAAGAATGCATTACCACTACCATCTCGTACAATGCCATTAGGTCCGTATAGATAGTTAAACTCACTTACGTTTTCTCTAGGGTCAGTTACATTATAGAAAACGTTCGTTGGCCAACGTGGGATGAGTTTGATACGTGGCTCGAGCGGGTGTGTAATCAAGCAAGTTTCACACTTTGCTTCGTGACTGTGCCAGCCTCTGTTCGCTGCAAGATAGGTAATGCCAGAATCTACAGCAGCTTGAAGCATAGCCTTATTTGAAGCTTCTAGACCATACTGACAATACGGGTCACCTTCTACTTGGTCGAACTTACACTGTGCACCTGCTGGCGCATCACTGATTCTGTACCAACCAAGACCTGAGTGTTTGCCTGTTACTAAGAAGCTTCTGTTGTAAGCAGGTAGATTAGCTGTACCAAAAACGTTGTTCTGCTCGAGCTCAGCTTTTGAAGCTGCATAATCTAGGAAGTCCATTTCTGCATGGCTCCAAGTATGGCTAACCCATGGGAAAAAATCACCTAAGCATAGTGAAGCTTCACTAAGTGTAGCTCTATTACGACAATTGCTTGTAGCCTCTGGATTTGCACCACGAGCATTAAAGACCTGATTGTAATTTAAGTTAGGAATGTTAAAACGACTACGCAAATCTAGAATACCATCTTTGGTATTGTAAACATCAGTTGCACTAATTCTAAAAGTCTTTTCTGCATAGGTAAAGTTCTTGTTGGTTTCAGGATTCCAAACATCACTTTCTAAATACCAATCGTCAACATCTAAACTTAGATAGTAACGACGCTCACCAATGAATGTACCTCTTGTTACCCAACGTAGTAGGTCATAACTTAATAACTGCGAATGTAAAACATATGGATTGTGTGCAAAAGTCATAACAATCTGCTCACGGTTATCCGCTGTTTTTGTCATTACACCTAGTACATTGCCACTGGTGTCTTGCAAGATTGGCGTGACTGAACCACCTTCACCTAAAGCTGTATCATTCAATTTAGCTTGATAGGTATAAGCATAGCGAATTGGAATTTCTGCACCACTCTTGAGAGAATCAAAAATCTCTGCACCATTATTGGTCATAACCATTGGGTGTGGTGCTTCCATTGTGCTCACAGCACTCACAAATTCTATACCATCAGCAACTTGTGGAAAAGCATACATTACAACTTGACGGATACCAAAATCACGCTCATATTGCCAAAGCGCATTCCACTCATCAGCATCAAAGTAACTTAACCATGTCGCACCACCATCTGGGGTATAGGAAAGTGCATTATTGGCAAGGAATACACCTTGAAAACGACCTGTTCCATCTGAGTTAACTAGCTTTTCCATAGTAAGGTCTTCTTGACTAGCAAGTAAAACCTCATATGGCACACCAACATTGTTTAGAAGTGCTTCTAAACCACCAAGCCCAGGATCGTCAGCAGTCGCTGCAATAAGCAAAATCTGCATCTCGACTGCAGTAAACACATCACCAACTGTAGAACTTGGTATATTTACCGCAATTGTGTCATTGGGAAGTCTAAGTCTCTGTTCACGTGGAGGTCGTTCTGGTGTATTTACGTCCAGATCGGAGGAAATTTGCTGTAGCGCTTGTTTGCGAACATCTTCATCTTGATTACCCGCCAAAGCATTTGGTGCAAAGGTTTGTTCTCCGCCACCACAAGCTACTAGAGCAAAGAATACAGCACTCACAATAACTGCGAGCAAGCCTAAATTCTTTTTATTCATTTTTGTGCCCCTTGATTAGATTGTCACGTGCATCTCTGCGCTTTCTAGTATTAGAAAACAGTTAGAACACATGCTCCACATAGATTAGGGAATAACAAGAGCACTTTTGAGTTATGGCTAATTAATTGGACTTAACTGTACTTATAATGTTGAACTTTGATAACAACAACCTCACAACTTTCAACCTCAGCCCATACATTTATACTCAAACTCTCTAACGATAAGTAAAACTTCCGTAAGATTCAGAATTTTCAGTCATGGTTGACTAACTAACATCCTCTAAATTGGTGCGAGAAAGTCACTTTTCTAAAAATTTCTTTTAGAATTTTGTGCTTTTATACCGTATCCGAAAGTATCTGTCACTAACGTGACTAGTCTGAAGTTTCAGGTGCTCAACTATTATTCCGTTTCACACGTGTATTTCGTTTCACACATGGGTTTCATCTGAGTTAAGACTAGCAACCTCCTGCAAGATTAAACGGAATCGGTATTGTATTATCCTTTGCTTTAATTGCAGAGACAGGAGCTTTATATGTACACAGTCATGGGTATACGACGCTTGGCAACAATCATTACACTACTTGCACTAACACTATCTGGCGCTATGTTTACAGCAGCACAGTCTACAACAGCACAGTCTACAGCAGCACAAAATGAAATGTTTGCTGTTACTTCGGACCAAAAGGCAAACACCTTATCGATTTATTCCAAAGGTCTAGTTTCAAAAAATGTGGTTTCTATCAACGGTGTAGCAAATTCAGTATTTGCATCTGCACATGTTCATGGTAACAACGGTTTTAGCATGAAAGGTACACTCAAACATGTTTTAGCCTGTATTCAACGTGACGAAAATGGTCTTTGTTTAGGTTTAGAAGATGCAGTTGAACCTTGGAAACAATTTTCAGGCGCACTCAACCAATCAAGCTATATTTGTGATACGAATGCGTCAACCTTACTCTGTAATCGCAACGCTCCGAAATTCCTTATTGATAATCCATTTAATCCTTGGGATATCAATGGCAGTATCAAAGCAAATGACGCCATGAGTCCTGTCATTAATCCTGAAGCCGCAGCTATCTTCAGTATGTATGCTGCTGGCTATGTAAGTGGTGAAACACTACAAGCTTTAGGTTATATTTCTGCAAATACATCCACACTAAACTTTGGTCTTCATGAAATTGCTGATACGAATGGTGACGGTGTATTTAACTACGATGCCAACTACGGTGCAACTGATAGCCCAACTGACCTTTCAGTAGTTATAAGACACATGTGCCAAACATCAGAAAGCACCTTTATGTCTGCTAGTGATTTGAGTTCTCGCCTAAGAGATCCATCTTTTGCTGCTGGAAGAACTATCTGCACACTTGGTAATGTTTCAATTCCTAGCTCGGTAAACCTTCAAGGTATGAACTTAATCTTGATGAATGGTAGCAGACTAGACTTCAATGGTGAAGCTATGATCGAAGACAGTATCATTATTCTTGCGGATGGTAACCTTGGTCTAAAAGGTGGCATGATTAAAGACTCTGTTATCTATACTGGCGGCTCTATGGAAATTGCGAAGAATGTTTCTATTCAGGGTGTCACAAGCCTACTAACTGGCGGACACATGAGCTTTTTAGGAAGTACTACTGTTGCAAATGACCAAGATGGTCCATTCATCGGACTAAGTGTTATTTCAAACGGAAACATTCAATTCAATGGTAGCTCTGATACCTACGGTATCTACCAAACAAGAGGGTCTTACAGACAAAATGGTCACTCAAGCATTTATGGAACAGTGCTTGCAGGACAAGACATCTTGATGAATGGTGGTATCGAAATCAATACAACCCTTCCTGTATTCAATCCAACACTGACAGCTTCTTCTATCAGTGGGAGTGCATCTCAATAAGTTTTCAAACTTAAGATTACGATACTAAAAATAGTAGAAATCATGCACACTATTTCTTATAAGAAATAGTGTGCATGATTTTTTGTAAGCTACTGACAGTCACGTTCTATACTTTCTATAGCGTTTCCACGTAACAACTGTACACACTAAGTGAGTTAATTCTTACTCGCACTCCGCTCGCCGATTCACTGCTGTTGCAGTGAATCGTGGAACTGCTATTAACTATGAACTTTCAAATTTTCTCAAGATACAACACTGCTTTAATTACCTATTTGCCTAGTTTTTATTTTCACAATAAGGCAAATTAGTGTGGCAAGTGATTATGTTGAGAATACAGTTCTTCCGAAATATATTAACATTTCTTCATTCTCGGATTACCTTTTGATACCTTTTTGCGTCTTACCAAGCTGTCAATATGCAAGCAACATTCTAGGCAACATTCTAGGATGCCTTCAGATCTAGCTACG
>CALGZD010000258.1 GCA_937934635.1 uncultured Deinococcales bacterium | reverse complement strand
GCTAGTTGCTCCAACCTACGTGATTCTTGCTCTGCTTCTTCTTCAGCCCTCAAAATTTCAAGCAGCTTAACAATCGTAGGATTATCATGCGACTCTTCCTCAAGCATGAAGCTGTAACGTCTAAACCCTGCTTTTTGAAGCTCATCTAAATCAACAAAACCAACTTCAGATATCCAATAACGCACAACCGCACGTGTGCCATTATCAAGCACAACATGCGGATCAGTATCATGCAGTGGCATCTGCAAATTAAAATTATCTTCACGAGGATCTCGAAAATACGCACGAGGTATACCTATTGCTGTCTTATTAATCGTTGTTAGACCAGGTATTCGCTGTTTACGAGACGTTTTTTGCTTAATTTTATCTGATGGAGTATCTCCAAAATCCTGACCATCAACATGTTGTAATTCACTAAGCAACTTTGATAGTTGTCGTCTCAATCCATCTTTTGGAACAATGGTCTGAAACTCTCTGTAAATAGGTCCACGAACAAGTTCCATCATGTGGTTAGCATCAACGGTATCTTGTGTTAAGCCACTAGCACTAATCACAGACTCAAGCGTGCTGTCTGCAACATTAGCAGACACAATCGTCATAAGACTACTTCTAGTATGATGATAAACCTCGTTTGGCATTCCCATTTCCTTACAATTTCAAACCCAATAAAAGCTTGTTAAGCTTTATAAGGTTTTCGAAACGCTACTCTTCCCTTCAACCCAGTGTTCCCTAATATCACTATCTTGCGTAGCATCTACTTGCTTGCTATCTATAGTGCGCTCGAGCTTCCAAACTGGCAGTCGCTCCTTAATCAACTCAATCGATTCGGCACAAGCCTTAAGAGCATCAGGGCGATGTGGCGAAGAAATCACAATAGCCACCGAAGCCTCTTGTGGCTTGAGGACACCTAACCTATGTGCAATCACAATTACACCTAAATCAAAACTATCCCTAAGCATCTGAGCAATAACGTCCATTTGTTTAAGCATCATCGCTTCATAGCCTTGATAATCAATTGAAGTGACAATCAAACCTTTATTTGGCGAACGTACCGTACCCACAAAACTAGCTTGGGCACCGTAAGCATCAGCCGCACAAAGCTCAAAATAATGCTCTAGATTCAACACCTCTTCAGTCACAATAAAGTGATTCTTATCTTGTGCAGAAATCTCTGCACCAGAACCACCTGAAACAGCAGGAAAAAAAGCAAGTATGTCACCTTGTTTCAAAGGTGTATCTGGGTCGACATAGACCTCATTCACTGCACAGAGCGCACCTTCAAAACTGCAGCTATAGCTTTGTTCTAATTCTGCTGCCACCTCACGGACCGTTTTTCCTTCTGCTATCTCTAGCGATAAGGATTTTTGACCAGTTTTTTCCCTAAAAACTGCAAAAAGCAGTACTTCTATTTGCATTAAAGTCATGCCCTTATCATAGCCTACGGCATAAAGTTCTCAAGAACAATGCGTTTAGGGGCTAAAGGTATTTAGCAAGCGTTAAGAAATGCATTACTTGAGCATGAATAAAGGGTTTAGAACGAGAAATTTAAACCATAAAGTTTTGCACAGAATGTTTTGTATAGGGTCTATTTAATTTTTGAAGCTGATTTTCTCTGAAACAATATCACCAATGCCTTGCGCCAACATCAGTACATCAGGGTAGCGCATACGCATAGGTCCTAGAAAAACTAGATTAGCTTGGCTCGAGCGCAGGGCAAGCGCCGTACTCACGAAGGCTAGTTTATCTTCATGTTTAATGCTCACACTATCACTCTCAAAATAATTATCTTCTTGAGCGTCTTGTACTGTGACAAAATCTGCTGCACTCTCAACGGCTTCCATACCATCAAAAGTGCTAAGGGCAGGCTGTTCCATATGTCCAACAACTCGACGCATAAAGTCAGGATCAGACCCTTCAGGCTCAGCAAGCAAGTTACTCAGCCCTTGAGAAAAAAGCTTTGGTGGATTTAAACGAGGCCACGCTTGAGCAAGCGCATCAAAGGTGGCAGCTTCGTCACCCTCGGTATTACTAGCGTGATGCTCCAGCACCTCTGGTAACTCTGCAAGGGGCTGTTTAAGACTACTCAACCTACGCTCAGCAGACTGCAAAGCTTCATTATCAGGTGTTGGCTCAATCTTTAGGGTCACTTGTCGCACAAGTCCTGTCTCGAGCACAACAACTGCCAAAACACGTGCATCTGTCAATAAAGATAAATGAATGCTTAGCGCACGTAAAGAATTATCAGCAGGTAGTTCTAGCAACACACCGTAACCTGAAAATTTTGCACTCATTCTGACAAGTTGCTGGTAAAAAGATTCCCCACGAATACCATCAAGCGTTTGTCGAAACATGCTCTGCTGTCTCAAAGGCATACGCTTTGGCGGTATAAACTGTCTTGCATAGTACCTATAGGCAAGCGATGTTGGTACACGTCCAGATGATGTATGCAACTGTGCTAGGTAACCGTTATCTTCAAGCGCAGCAAGTTCATTGCGAACCGTTGCACTGCTCACCTTCATAGTTGAAGCAATATGCGACGAAGCCACAGGCTTTGCCATCTTAATATAGTGTTCTGTCACTAAGTTTAGGACATGTTCACTACGCTTATTAAGTGGACTATTAAGTCCCTGAAAAGCTCCTGTGCTAGATTGACCGCTATGCATTACCAAAATAGTATATCACTATTACTTACGAACTAATGAGACTAGATGCACCTTGATGTCATACAGCCTGATGCGTCACACGCCTTGATACGTCATACACCTTGATACTTCATACACCTTGACACGTCATACAGCTTGATACATTTCAAGAAGATTGCTAAAGCTCAACCAAGCGAAACAATAAGCTCAAACTCTTTTTTCTCAACAGGCATGACACTTAAACGATTCCCTCGCTGTAACAAGCGCATTTCAGAAAGTGCTTCTACTTCTTTCAGCTCTTTTAAAGAAATCAACCTGTCTAATTTCTTGACCGCTTTAACATCAACAGCGAGCCAGCGTGGATTATCTTTTGAAGATTTTGGATCAAAGTAATTGCTTGATTCGTCAAATTGGTATGGATCAGGATAGGCTTCTTTGACTACCTCAGCAATACCAATCACACCAGGTGGCTTTGCATTTGAGTGATAGATAAGCACTTGGTCACCATTTTTCATACCATCACGCATGAAGTTTCGGGCTTGATAATTGCGAATACCTTCCCAAATACAAGTCTGATTTTTTTCAGCTAGCAAATCATCCATGCTGTAGACATCGGGTTCTGTTTTCATTAACCAGTAGTTCATGGCTTAGTCTATCTTTTATATTTGGGGGATTCAAACGTTGTAGGACATAGCTTGTGGGACATAGGTTCTGGGACATAGCTTGTGGGACATAGATTTTATGCTGACTCTAAGGGATTCTGAGTCCGATGGGTATGCACTTCAATAAATCCCCCTAAATCCCACTTGATAAGGGGGACTTTCACAAGATTCCCCACTTATTAAGGTGCTAGGGGGATTGCTTTAAGAAATTATTGGCTGTCAGAGAGTGGACTCAAAAAACGTTAGAATGAGATTTTATTACCCATATTCACTACACAAATACTTTTATGCAAATACTAGTCCCTAGCTCAGTTATAGCTCAGTCTATCTTTCAGCTCAGTCTATAGCTCAATACCCTTTGACAAAATCAATTTGGAATTCAAGGTCTTGACCTTTAACAAAACGCTGATAATTACTCACAAATATATCCATAACATCTTCTGGAAAACTTGGTGCTGATATATGCGGTGTAATGACAATATTGTCTTCGGACCAAAACGGGTGTTCTTTTGGCAATGGTTCTTCAACAAATACATCCAAAACCGCACCTGCTATATCTCTAGAACGAATTGATGCCAGCAAAGCTGATTCATCAACTACAACACCACGACCAACATTGATTAGCCAAGCAGTAGGCTTCATAGCTTCAAAAGCTAACTGGTTGAGAAGTCCTGCTGTTTCAGGTGTATCTGGCAAGGTGCTTACAACATAATCACAGTCAGCTAAAAA
>CALGZD010000257.1 GCA_937934635.1 uncultured Deinococcales bacterium | reverse complement strand
AGTGAACATGATGGGGTAACCATTACCTTTGAAAGTTTCGATTACGAGTATTACTTGCAAAACTTACAAACAGCACTACCTGCTAACAACGAAGCAGATATCATGCAACTCTTTGGCTCTTGGGTATGTAGCTTTAAAAGTCATCTGGACACAGTCCCAGAGGAAATCCTAAGCATTTCTCAAGCAAAAGAAGACTTTTTCGAAAGTGCTATTGCGGGCTACATCTGCGATGATAGCTTATATGGCATTCCTAAGGAATCAAATATCGAATTTGGTGCAGCACTTATCAATGGCTTGCATCTAAAACGTGCAGGCATTGCTATCCCTGACTGGCCAAGCTGGGACGCAGTACGGAAATCGGCTCGAGCCCTCACAAATACTCAAAATGGCTACGTCCTACGAAGTGGTCTTCACTTTACTTCAAAAGATCAAACTGGCTTTACCTTGCTCTCGCTCATCAGACAGCAAGGTGGTGAGTACTATCTACCTGATAGAAGCTTCTACTTCGATAGTCCAGAAGCTAGAGTCGCACTACAGCTCATGAAAAACTTCGTTGATGACGGAACTATCGACCCCGTACTCTTCAACGGAACAGAAAATTGGGTGGGAGATTGCGTATATTCAGAAGTTTGCGCTATGGGCATCATCGGTCAATGGGTTATCGGTGACTATCGTGAATACTACCCAGAGCTAAGTGAAGAGCTTTACTATTTACCCCTTCCCCATTTAGGTCCTGAACAACATGTCGTAACAGACTCAGGTTGGGGTATGGCTGTTTCAGAAAATACAGAGCACAAAGATTTAGCATGGGATTTCGTGCAATTTGTCACGCTCAACATCGAAAATGCTTTACGCTTCAATATTGTAAGCAATACCATTCCAGCGCTAAAAGCAAATACAGTCGGAGATGCTCAAGCAACATTATATGAACTCTACCCACACTACGAAACAATTATGGAATTGCTTCCGCATACCAGCTACATTGGGGAACTAGCAGATAGAGACTACCTTTTATACGAAATTATTTATCCAAATGTACTAGCCTATTTACAGGGTCTTCAGGATATGGATACAACACTTGCCACCATTGAAAAAGAAGCAAATGAATCTCAATAAGATTGTTTAATTTTAGTTGTTAGCTTTCCGTCTTATACATACTTCTTCAAAGAAGGAAGTAGTAATAGCACGTCTGGAACACAAAACTTAGTTTGAAACATAAGTCAATTCATTCAGCATTACGGAGGGAACCTAAAGAATGAAACGGGAAGCCTATTTTTACAAAAGGCCCAAATCACACCATTTGTTTACTACTTACAAATGGTGCATTCTTCCTATTCGAATTAAATAATAACTTAATCTTCAATTTACAGACCTATCTAGATTTTTTGGGATACAGGAAATCTAGCAAGCTTTCAAAAAGTGAGAAATTACGTCAAAGATGTCACTCTTTACAGCAACACTTAACAAAACGATACATACAGGCAAAAGATCTTTTGTTTGGCAATCACTAGCACCATTGTTAGTTTACTTTGCTATCTTCAGCCTACTGCCAATTATCTGGGCACTTTGTCTGATGTTCTTTGAATATAGCCCTAGACGTGATGGCTATGATTTCCTGTTAGGTTTAGGTAAAGACAATCCTTTTGTCGGTTTAAAACACTTCAAAGCTATGCTGCAAGGCACCAGCAAAGAGATTTCATCTTTTCAGCTTAGCTTAAAAAATAGTCTTCTGTTCTCAAGTCTTGTTTTGCCCTTAAATATTGTACTATCCCTCTGTTTAGCACTACTAATCGAATCTATCCCGCAACGCTTACGAATTCTGTTCAGAACCTTATTCTTCTTACCTGTCCTTAGTTCTTCTGTTGCTGTAGCCATCATGTGGGGCTATCTCTTACATCCTCAATATGGCTTGGTAAACAACCTTATCTCTTCAGCGCTTGATGAACTAACTGTTATTAGTTGGTTAGCCGATCCTCGCTTGAGTCTCTTTGGTATTCCAGTCGCAATGCTTGCAGTTGTCGTTGCCTACTTATGGCAAGATTTAGGCTACAACCTCATTATTTTTACAGCAGCCATTCAAGCACTCCCAAAACAGTTTGCTGAAGCAGCCCAGATTGATGGTGCTTCGGCATGGCAATGTTTCAGGTTTATCAAATTACCCCTACTCTACCCAACCATCGCACTGACTTCAATTTTCACCCTCATCTCTGCCTTTCAAGTATTCGATCTTATAGAAGTCCTAACCGATGGTGGTCCTTTTGATCAAACCAAAGTATTGGTTTTAGATATTTACAATAATGCCTTTCGTTTTGAACGTATGGGGTTTGCGTCTGCCGAATCTTTCGTTTTGTTTTTAATCGTGTTTTTCTTAAGTCTAGTACAACTCAGAATTCTGCGTCAACGGTGGAGTTACTAGGTCGAGTTACTAGGTCGAGTTATTAAGTGGAGTTACTAATATGTTAATTCATCCAACAAACCCAAAATGGCTAAATTCACGGGAAGCTGCAATCACACTCATGCTCGTTCCCTGTGCTCTTATTGCCATGCTGCCATTTATCTGGATGATATTTGCCTCACTCAAAACTGGTGCAGAAATCCGCCAACTTCCTGCAACTTTCTGGCCAAATCAAATCACTTGGGGAAACTATCAACGTATCCTCAGCGACCCACGCCTACCTTTAGGTCTATACTATAAGAACTCTTTTATTGTCGCTAGTATTAGTACTGCTTTAACCTTATTTACAAGTTCTCTCTTTGGCTATCTACTTGCGAAATTTACTTTTCAAGGACGAAACCTTCTCTTTGGATTTATCCTCGCAACTATGATTCTGCCTTTTCAGGTAACAATGATTCCTAGCTATTTAATTTTGTTAAAGCTTGGGCTGCTCTATAAATTATGGGGTCTCATATTACCTGCAGGCATAAGCTCATTCGGTATTTTTCTCATGCGTCAGTTTTCTCTAGCTATTCCAACAGATCTACTAGACGCAGCTAGGATCGATGGTGCTAGTGAATGGCGCATCTTCGGACGAATAGTTGTACCGCTTCTCAGTCCTGCCATAGCTAGTCTAGGCTTACTAAGCTTTATGAGTCACTGGAATGCTTATCTCTGGCCACTCATTGTACTAAAAGACGACACTCGCACACTCCCCATTATTTTAACGTGGTATTCAAATCAACACGGCACACGTATCGAACTCACCATGGCTGCAGCTGTGCTTATATCCATTCCTATACTCATAGTATTTCTATTTTGTCAAAAGTGGCTTGTGAAAGGTATTACTCTAACAGGTCTACGTTAATTGCTAATCGCACCCCTCTATTCTTTACACCCTACATAAGAGTCTTTTTAATATGAACAAACATTATCCTCAACAACTCATTAGGGAATTATCTCAAAATATTCCATATCAGGTTTCTATTCAGCAACCTGCCTATTTTGTATCACCCAATGGCTCCGACAAAAATAACGGCAGCTTTGAACGACCATGGAAAAGTTTAGAAAAAGCGTGTAACAGTTTAAATAAAGGCGATCACTTATACCTTCGCAAAGGCATTTATAGAGAAGCTATCAATCTTCAAGTATCTGGCATATCAATAAGCAGCTATCCCAATGAAGAAGTAATCATCAGTGGAAGGTCTATAGAAAAAGACGAACGTGTTATTAGTCTTTTGAATATAAAAGATCAATCTCATATCCAAATTACTGGGCTAAAATTTCAAGACTTGATAAGCTATCAAAATCGGCAAATGATTATAGCGATTTTTATTCATGGATCTTCGAATAATATTTATATTGGACACAATCAAATTTCAAATATAAAAACTCTTAGCGAAGTCGGTGATGCACACGGCATCGCCATCTATGGAACTGATCCTGTAAAAGCCATAAAACACCTAAACATCAGCTATAACCAACTTCACAACTTAAAGTTGGGTAGCAGTGAAGCTCTGGCTATCAACGGAAATGTTGAATACTTTTCCGTCAATCAAAACCGTGTTCACAACTGCGATAATATCGGTATCGATATTATTGGTCATGAAGGAAAGTGCTTAAACAGTAAACTTGACTATGCTCGATACGGCGTCGTTCGCCGCAACCATATCTACAACATAGATACCTTACACAATAGTAGTTATGAATTTGAAAGAAATGCTGCTGGCATCTATGTTGATGGTGGTCAAGATATTAATATTTATGACAACATTGTTTACAACAGTAATATCGGTGTTGAATTAGCAAGTGAACACTCAAATAAGTCAACACGACTTGTTAACCTTGAATATAATCTTTTATATCACAACCATATTGCGGGTATAGCACTAGGAGGCTATGACGAGTATCGAGGTAAAACTGCGGATTGTTATATAAGACACAACTACCTTATTGAAAACGATAGTGACTACAATGGCAACGGTGAACTATGGATGCAGCATTTTGTTGAAAAAAATGTGATAACGCATAACACCTTAAAAAGTAATTATCAGAAGCTTTTCCTATCTAGCCAAAGCAAGTCTTCTATCAATAATGAAATCGATTTTAATCATTTCTATCTACCTGAAGAAAAAAGCTCACAACAAAACAGTCATTACAGTCACTATAATCATTATAATCATTGGATCTGGAAAGGTAGAGATTACAAAAACTTTAGCGCTTATCAAAGAGCATCTAAAAATGATAAGCATTCTAAGTTGCACGCTTCTAGCAATATGTTAGGAACACCATTTGGTTCAGAGTATTAGAGGATTCGATATAATTGGGCTTAAAGAAATAGCTTAGGTGGCTCGAGCCACCCCAAAAGCCTCTTTTAAACCACTTTCTGCCACAGCTACCGCTTCAGCATCCGCAAAATCTAGCGCAAGCACAGCCTGATAGGCTTTCTTTGCTTGTTCACGCTTACCCACCAAATCTCGCAATTGCCCCAGTCTTGCCAAAACATAGGCAGGTAAAAAGTAAGGTTCGAAAAATTCACCTTGGCTGATGTTTTCCATCATTTGCCAAGCATCATCAACATGTCCACGGGTCAGTAATAAATTTGCATAGTGGTAACTTGCTTCTGGTGTATCAATGTCTTGTAGTTCCGCTATAACATTACCAGCTTCAGGTACATCGGCAGAGCGAAAAGCAAAATCGAGTTTGCTTCTTAATCGTGCAGCATCACTAGCTTCTGGTGTTGACGGATAGCTTAGTTCCACTTTAGGTGAACGTTCTCCTAAAGCTTTTTCAAGAAGCGATATATGGTCAATGCTTGCTAGCAATGCAACTGACTCATAAGGCAACTTAAGAATTTTTTCAGCCATAGTTATACAACGACTGGCTATCCAGTCATTAGCTGGACCATCTTCAAGTTTTTCCACTCTTGCTTCTTGATAGTCATGCATGAGGGGCATAAGTTCGCTTGTAATGCGCTCTAGACTAAGAGGTTCTTGTAGTAGTTGCTGAACTGGTCTTAGTAAAGCATCAATCTCAGCAAAGTTTTGTCGTAACTGAGGGTATTGTTCGATGTAGCGTCTAAAGTCAGCTTCAGCAGTGGGGTCGGGAGATGGCTCGAGCCCCCCTACTACTTTCACATCATTTTTAATTGCCCCCTGTCTTCTTAACCATGGCACCACACTCAATGGCAAAGCAACTTCTTCTGTATGTAACCAAGAACCATCCTCAAACTGCTCCTGTGTAAAAGCTGTTGTCACGACAACATCAGGCTTCAGTGCTTTTAAGCAATCAACCACAGTCTCAGAGTTATAGGCAGGAAAGCGCATGTGAAACGACGCAACTAAGTGAACTAACGTAATCCTCATAACTAACAGCATACCCGAAAGCGTACAGTCATAATGAGGGTAAAAAAAATGCCATCAAAAAGTGCCACCAAAAAAATGCCACCAAAAAATGATGGCATCAAACTAACTTATAA
>CALGZD010000256.1 GCA_937934635.1 uncultured Deinococcales bacterium | reverse complement strand
ATTGTTGCTGCTGGTGCAGCCACTGGAGAGCTTCTTGAAGGTATTGGTGCGTTATTGGCATTGCCAACGCATTACATGCAGTATCCGAAAATTGAGGGGGATGCACAGCTTATTTTAGGAGCTAGTGAAGGTAATATAGGCAGGCTCGAGCTCCCCGTTATCTCCTACCAAGGCTTTCACTTACGACCACAAGGTGACGGCTTACTGGTCATACCTCCAAGCTTTCCCAAGGACTCCATCGGCTATCAACCAACCGAAGGCAACCTGATGGGCGTACAGGTTGGGCTACGCCGAGAAATCATCGATGCTATTTTGGAAAACATTGACAGTTTTCACTGTTTTAGCTGGGAAAGCCTCAATTTAGGCAAAGCAGTCAGACAAGTACGTGGGGCTTGGCAAATTGCCAAAGACATTCCTGAGTGGCAGCAATTAGCTAAGCACAAGCATATTTACGCTTTATATGGCGGTAGACAAGCTATGAGCTTGGGGTTGGCTGTGGCACATGAGCTTGCGGAGCAACTAGATTTAGAGATTTAAAAAACCAAAAACAAAAGGTCGAAATCTTTAACTACGCTTGCTAGATTTGGACCTTCAGAATAAGTCTAAGTTTGTGTATTACGCAGCAGTGTTAGCCAACAGTGTTAGGCAACAGTGCTAGCCAACAGTAGCCACCATAATCATTTTCTTCATACTTGGGCGCTGACTACGTATCTTTCTACGCACCTTGGGCTCGAGCCCGACCATCTTAAAAAAGTTTTCTAATGCACTTTCTCTGCCTTTAATTTCAGGATATTCACCATCTGGTGTACCTGTTACAAAAGGGAGTGTCTTATAAAATTCTAGAGCTTTTTGCACAGCAGCAACTGGTCCCTCCAAATCAGCAATTTCTGCTAGCTGCGTATAGAGTGTACGTCTTGTACGTGCAAGTTTTTCATAAAATTCAGGTCGTGCTGTTTGGGTTGAGCGTAATAAATCTTGCTTAGCAATACGACGATAATGCTTTAAGCCTTTGACCATCTCATCGGCAGTTAGTGCAACTTGTAAATCCACCTTCTGTACTTCCTTTCTATCAACAGATTAAGAACAAAAAAAGGCAGCACTGAAAGCCAGCGATGCCTGTAATGTCTTGCTTCTGTTTGGAATAACGTGAAAAGATTTCAACTTTATGTCCTAACTATTTCCCTCTTCGCAACCGTTAGATATATGTATATGCAAATCAAAAATATGTTTCTGATTCCAAAAATAACGTTTTTTCAGCACTAGTTAGGTGCTTTTGTTTCGAGGCTGTTGGAATCATATCCTGATACAGTTAGTGAAACGTTAACAAACCTTACATTTTCACTTACGATTAATAAGACAGGTCTTGAAAACAAGAATCTGGCTAAGTTAAAGCTTCGATGAATGTTTTTATCTATAGTCATACGAATTAATGATAATGTAATGATTAGATTATTAATTCGAAAAAGCTCGAAAATGCCTTTTGTGAGCTACAAATGCTCATTCAATTTGCGACTAACCAGATAATATTAATTCGCATTCCTACTACTCGGTAATGTTGTTTAAGCCTACATTATTCTTTTCTAAAACTTGTTCTGCCCGATAGCTCGAGCGCACCATTGGTCCTGACACAACCTCTAGAAAGCCCTTCGATAATCCAATTTCTCGGTAACGGTCAAACTCTTCAGGAGTAACGTACTTCTCAATTTCTAAATGATGCACCGTAGGCTGCAAATACTGCCCAAAAGTCACAATATCTACACCAATGGCTTTCAGATCATCCATTGTTTCAATAACTTCTTCTTCTCGCTCACCTAAACCCAGCATCAGACTTGTTTTAGTAAGCACATCAGGACGGTACTGCTTAGCATATTCGAGTACCTTTAAGGTCTGTTCATAGCTTGCTCGTGAATCACGTACAGGGTGTGTTAGTCGCTTCACTGTCTCAACATTTTGGGCAAAAACTTCTAAACCACTATCAAGCACAACTTCTATCGCTTTTTCATCGCCATTAAAATCTGGCGTTAAGGCTTCAACAGCAGTTTCAGGATTGTCTTCTTTAATTTTGCGAATACAGTCAGCATAGTGCTGTGCACCACCATCAGGCAAATCATCTCTATCGACCGAGGTTAATACTACATATTTCAAACCCATTAAAGTTACAGAGTTAGACGCTAAACGAGGCTCATTGGCATCCAAACGCCCCATAGGGTTACCTGTATCCACAGAACAAAATCTACAAGCTCTTGTACATACAGAGCCCATCAGCATGATGGTGGCAGTACCTGCATCCCAACACTCACCTATATTTGGACACTTAGCTTCTTCACAAACTGTACTTAAATGATTGTCATGAACGGTCTGCTTAACTTTGTTATAACCGCTACCGCTAGGCAATTTAACCTTTAGCCAACTCGGCTTGTTGCCTCGAATCGGTGTGGAAGGTGCTTTACTACGAACACCATCTTTAATTACTTTTACGTCACTGTAATCAATATTTGACATATAGTCTCAACTTTTCTGTAACAGGATGTCTCGCTATATAAGAAAGACAGCAGCACTTGTATAAGTCACCATAACCAAAACAACTTAGCAATTCCGCTATGCGCTTTACAATTCGGGCGCTTTACAATTTGGACACTTTAATAACTTGCTAGCTTCACTGACCATAAAAGACATCTTCAAACTGCTTGACAACTAGAGGTTTTACTTCATCGACAGTTATAGCTTTATCCAACAGTTTAGAAAGACTCGTCACACCTTTGTCCTGAATACCACAGGGAACAATTGTTTCGAAGTGTTCTAGATTTGTTGCTACATTCACTGCAAAGCCGTGTAAAGACACATTACGCTTGATAGCCACACCGATAGCTACAACCTTTTCATCTCCAACCCAAACCCCTGCATAGCCATCACTGCCCACACTACTGATGCCGTAGCTAGCGAGTGCACGAATAAATACCTCTTCGATGTTACGAAGATAGTCACGCACTCGTCTACCAACTTCAAAAATAGGATAACCAACCAATTGCCCAGGGCCGTGATAAGTAACATCTCCCCCACGCTCAATATCATATAAGCTAAATCCTTCTTGACTCAAGCTCGCTTCTGAGACTAAAAGGTTGTCACGCCCTCCCTTACGTCCAAAGGTAATCACAGGAGGATGCTCCACCAAAATCAATGTCTGTGGCATCTGCCCTTCAGCAACCGCAGCATGAATCTCTTTTTGCTTTTGCCAAACTTCAGCATAGTCCAACATACCTAAATCCAATACTTGAAACGGTGCATCTAAAAAGGCTGATTTTTTTTCTTCTAATTGGTCTGTATCTGTATCTTTATCTGTATCTTTAGCGTTAGTCATATGACGTTACATCCCCTATTGGATATAGCATAAAAAAAAGCCCCTGCATTTACAGGGACTCACTATCTACTCGAAATAACTGTTTGATGGCAAAGCTAAATAGCAATGTCAATATA
>CALGZD010000255.1 GCA_937934635.1 uncultured Deinococcales bacterium | reverse complement strand
ACGGAGTAAACGCCCGCCACCAAGATTTACTTCACCAACATTATTGGCAATATACGTCAAATCTTTGATATCTGTTTCTGCCAACGCATGGAGTAAATGAACAGGATTACCTGTCATGCCAAAACCACCTACAAGAAGTGTGTCTCCACTTTTCACTTTCTTAATGACTTCTTGAATCGAAAGTTGAGGAACTTGTTTCATAATCTGTCTCCAAACGTTATTACAATAACTATTTCTCAGCTTATACCAACAAGACCCTGTGAATAACAAGACCCTGTGTGAATAACAAGACCCTGTGAAGAAATAGCCAAAATAGAATTTATATCTATTTTGGAATAGCGAATGCTTCTTTTCAACCCCTGACAATCTTATGATGTTTATGTTAAAAAGGTTACAAATAGATACGCTAGATAAAATTAGACATTATTTGTATCTATTAATTCATCCATTTCCCGAAGGGATTTGTAATGCAAAAGCTTTTATTTGCTCTTCTTCTATCTTTGGTCTTGCTTGGCACAAGTGCTCAAGCACAAACAAAAGAACGCTGTGAGGACCCAGGTCCAGACGAACTTGTTGCGGGATTCATTTATGTTGGTCCTACAGGTGATGCTGGTTGGACATACGCTCACGACATTGGTCGTCAGGTAGCTGAATTAAGACTACCTTGGTTATGCACAACATTCATCGAATCTGTACCAGAAGCAGACGTTGAACCATTCATTGACCAAATGGTCGCTGATGGTGCACAAGTTATCTTTGCTACCTCATTTGGTTATGGTGAAGGTGTTCTTGCTGCTGCTGAACAATATCCAGATGTTATTTTTGGACATGCTACAGGTTATCAACGTGCACCAAATGTTGCTAACTATCATGGCGATTTCTATGAAGTCTACTACCTAAACGGTATGATGGCTGGCGCATTAACCAAGACAAACAAACTTGGCTATATCGGTGCTTTCCCAATTCCTGAAGTTAAGCGCCACATCAATGCTTATGCAATGGGTGCAAAAGCAGTTAACCCAGAGGTTGAAGTTGAAGTCACTTGGATCTTCGAATGGTTTAACCCAGCAGGTGCAAAAGAAGCAACTGAGGCTCTTATGGCTGAAGGTGCTGACGTTTTTGCATTTAGCGAAGATACACCAACAGTCATCCAAACTGCTGCTGAAAAAGATGCACTATCATTCGGTCACTATAGCCCAATGATGCAATTTGCACCTGACCACGTTGTATCTGGTCAGCTATCAAGATGGGATCATATCTACATTGATTTCCTATCAAAAGTTAAGCATGGCATCTATACACCCGAAAACCTTGAAGATGTAGACATCTTTGAAGTTCTTAAGGATGGTTCTGTTGACGCTGCTGCTGACCCTGGTGTGTTTATCAACCCTCTCTTCAATGACGCACTTGCTGCTTATGAAATGGATGGCACAAATGCACTAGATTTGATTACACAGCGCTACGAAGAGATGAAAGCTGGCGAATTTGAACCTTTCACTGGTCCACTTAATAACCGTAAAGGTGGCGAAATTCTTGCTGACGGCGAAGTCATCTCGTATGGCGAGCTTGTAAGCATGGAATGGGTTGTTGACAATATTGTTGGTGACTGGCCGAATGAACCTGAATAAGTATCAAAATTGGCATAGCCAATTTTGAACTCGAAGTTTTAATTTTTTCAAAATTAAAACTTCTGCTACACTACACCTCAATTGAGAGTAAAACATAACATTAAAAAGCAATAAAAATAAAAGGCAGTGACTATTTCTACAGTCACTGCTTTTATTTTTGGGTTACCTGAATTACTTGAATTACTTGTGTATTTGTTTGACGCAACAAATATGCTTCTATCTTATACTAAACTGAAAGAAAAAAGTCATAATCAATCAGCAGAAAAAGTTGCCTTTAGAACCGAAGGGCACACAAATTACGAAACTTTGCTATGTTTGTGACTATGACATCCATGATTCACTTCGGTATTAGTCCCACCAAAAAGCGAGTTGTTGTTCTTCACACATAGCAGCGACAATACCATCTACTACTGCTTGCTCTAAATTATCGTCATAATCACGATCATAGTCTAGGTCGTTAATATCTACTTCGTTGGCTAGTTCAGGACAAAGCTGATACGCTTCGCCAGCAAAACGCTCGAGCAATTCGTCATCCTCTGGCATATCCTTGAATGCAACAGCCACAGACACACCATCTACATAACCAACATCAAATTCGAACTCTTCAGACCAGCGTTGAAAAAAAGCGATAATCTGTTCGGTATCTACATCGTAGTTTTCACCGTTAGTCGCCTCTTCACGCAAGGTCTGATACAACCTACTGTCTTTTTCTTTGTTTACATCCTTGTTTATATCATAGTTTACATCATAGTTCATTTTGTTCCCCAATAACTTAAGATTTCAGACTCAAACAAAGTGTTCGAGAGGACTCCCTACAGTCTTGTTTGCAAGCTTAGACAAGAGAGAACAACAAAGTTCTTAAGTTACTCAGAAACATTTTAGATACTTACTTGTAACCTTTCACCACAATTTAGGCAAAAATAAAACAGATTACATCTAAACAGCTATAGCTAGTGCTGCCAAAATGGCGCTGTACCTTCTGCAATAACGTCTAAACGCCCGTCCTCGACGTATATTACGGCAATATTACTGTTACCTTCTCTATCTCGTGTTGGCAAGGCAATTGCTTGACTATCAGCAGACCAGATATTGTGGCTAAGCGCATATTGTTCAAAAAAAGGAACAAATTGATTGATAAATAACGGTGTAGGTCGAACAGATGTAAGATAGCTTTCTTCAAGCGTATCAATATCGATGATATTCACTGCAAGTTCTATCTCATCACTTTGAGCCAGATAACTTTCTGTGATTCGTTTAGTTGAACTGGCACTTCCGTACAGCTCATTCAAAACCAAGTCACGAGCAAAATCACTGCCACCTACCCTTTGAGGGACCAAATACATGATATACCGACCATCTGGTGACCAAAAAAAGGCAATTACTGACTCTTCAGATAAAGTTTCAAGCAAGCCAGTTTCAGCATCCATCATAGCTAGATTGCCAAAGCTACTCATATTTGCCTGAGTAGGCAATATAAAAGCAAGTTGGTCTTCTGTTGGACTCCACGACATGGCTGTAAATCCATCATAAGGAAGCGCACGAGATACTTCAGACAAACTCGTGTTACCTGTATCTTCTTTATCTTCGGTACTCAGTGGGTTAGCTTCTAATCTGATTTCAGTACCACGAACACCACCAGACGCATAGGCAATATAATCTCCACTTGCTGATATACCTGGTGAGCGAAAAAGACCTATTTCGGAAATATTTTCTTCCAGTCCTGCATTGCCTTCAGCATCTATAAAACCAAGTTGCCCATCAAGCACACCTTGATGGATAAAAAGCTTGCTACTGTCCGCTGTCCACTGCCAGTAGAAGGGACTCCCGAAGGCTCGAGCCCGACTTTCTTTTCTTTCAACATCTACAAAACTCATAGCCAATCCAGCTTCAGGATTATTAGCAAGATAGCTTATAGTCTTAGAATCAGGCGACCAATACATATAAAAAGGTCTGTCTTGCGTACTTTCAAGCACCCTATTTCTGCTAGCACTAGCATCAAAAAGATCAATGATACCCCTAGAAGCCTCAAGACCAATAGCTGCTACAACCGAACCATCAGGTGACCAAGTAGGAAATTGGTAACGGGCAGCTCCTTCACTTCCTTCACTTAGAAGTTGTAACTCAGAACCATCAGCATTAATAGTGGCTACTTGACCATCAGGATTAATAAATGCGAGTCGTGAATTTTCAGTCTGGGCAAAAACGGTAATAAAAACCGTACCCGACAAAAACATGCATGAGACTAAAAAAGAAAACAAAATTGAAGGTCTACTCATACATCAAAATAGCAAATCACATCTTGAAACACTGTAGTTCAAGCACTGTAGTAGTTCAAGCACTGCAGTTCAAGCACTGTAGTTAAGCTTCAGAAGTAGCTAGTCTTGCTTTTTTATAAGCTCTCTTATCATCCATATTTCAGTTCATAGACGCATCTACACCGTGCTTACATACTGTACTTATGTGCTTACATACACTCCCTACATATCTGTACCTACATAAACTGCCTACATATATTGTCTACATATCCTGCTTACGTCCTATTCAACTCACTTAAAGGTCAAATCACTTAAAGGTTTTTCGCTTTTTAAAACCTTATCAGGGATGTGCGGACCCTGCGGCAAGCTAACAGGTATCAACAAGCAACAATAAATTCTTGTCTGGCAGACTATACATCGAATATTTTATTTTCGAAGCAAGCTTTGTCTCTGTTCATTAATAACAACCCTGTTCACTAATAAAAGGTAACAGACATCTCAACCTCCCATTCAACATAAAATACATACCGTAAGCCTCTCGACACCTATATTTAGGTGAGATACAGTCATAATGCCTTACGTTTTGGCAGCTATAATAAACATATATTGAAAATTTAGGTTATGATACGTGTATATATAATTGTAGCTAAGTACCAAGTCAAAATTATGTTTAACTATTTTTAAGCCTAAACTTGCTGGATACAACGTTCTGTACAGGTTTAGTATCTATTAAGGTGATATAATTTAATTTTGTCTACGTACTTACACACTCAATTGATTGTTGATAGCCAACCATTAGGCTTTAGATACA
>CALGZD010000254.1 GCA_937934635.1 uncultured Deinococcales bacterium | reverse complement strand
AAGCACATCCTAGAAGGCACAGTGCCCAACTCACGACAACTTGCCAAACTGAGCGATGAAGACATCATCAAAAGTCTCGTAAAAGTCAGAGGCATTGGCGAGTGGAGCGCACAGATGTACCTTATGTCAGGTCTTGGTCGTTTAGATGTGTTGCCAGCAGCAGACTTAGGGGTTCGCAAAGGCTATCATTTGCTTTTTCCAAACAAGGTTACAGCATTAAAGCAAGAAGATTTAGGAAAAGATAAGTTGATAAAACCTGTAGTACTACTACAACAGGGTGCGCCTTGGAAACCTTACCGCACACTAGCGAGTTGGCTACTCTGGCGAGCGACAGAGGTACTCTAACCGCCTATAAAAATCTCCGCTGGTTTCTAGTTTCAGCGGAGAAGATTTTCAAAACATGGTTTGTATACTTATACTAAGCTGAAAGATAAATGTCATAGTCCGCTTGTTGAATGAATTATCAAAAGAACCGAAAGATAAGACTTTTTTAAGATTTGGCGCTTCTTGGAATTATGACATTCTTGATTTATTTCGGTATTAGTCTGAAAACAAAGTCTTAGCTTTTACAGGACCACCCGACCAAGTAATCGTGCCATCCTCAACGCAAATAATCGTGCAAAAGTTTGACTCAGCGTACTGCACTGCATCGTCAACATTTTCATGTAAAATGCAATCGTCTAAAAACTTACTATCCTTTTGCTGCCAAGGCGAGCCATTTTTCGTGGTGTAAACCTTGAGGTCTTGTTCTGTAATGGTGATTTGTTCACCGATTACACCAGATACTGTTTCTGTAGACATTGTTGTTGCTATAGTTGTTGCTATGCTTGGTGCTATAGTTGGTGATAAGGCATCTGTTGTAATCATTTCATCTAAATCAATAATATCACTCACTGTGATACTCCTATCCAAACTCACTTAAGAATGAGTCTGACAGCTATATCTTGTAGCGACAGGCACTCCAAAACATAGACAATAATCTTCCCCTTTTACACGTACCTGAAATCAAATGTTTGTGCATCAGATGATTTTGACCAACTGTAGAATGTAAACGTAAACACAATGTTAGCTAAATGTTGTAATTGCTCAACACTGTTAGTAAAGCTACAATCTATATTACTTGTGTACTTATTTCAGTACACGCACTTTAGCAATGGTAGCTGCAATAATTGACCTTATGCCTCATACTCCCTAACTAATCGTGTCTAGAACACTAAATTCAGCACCTAAAACGCTAAACTATACGCATATTCATGCTATCTACTCATCCTGTTTTAATACTGTAAAAAGATTGACCCCAGAAGATTTTGTTGAGTAAAGCTCTCTCACGTACAAATATAAAAACTAGGCAAAAATCAGCATCTATACATATAGTTTTCTGATAGACTCTAGCCATCAAATGGATAAATAAGGGTGCATCTGTAAGGTGGAAAATTAAAAATGTAGCACGTTCTTGGAGCGAAGCGGAAAAAATCTGCCAAGCTGTAATTGCATATATTAAGATTGCATATATTAAGCATTTTTCCATCAAATTAAGATTTATATATCTTCCAACATGCGAATACACCCAATCGAGGTAGCACATGAATCTTTTACTCGGAATCGACACGGGCGGCACATATACCGACGCTGTGATTTTAGAAGAAGCTAGCAAAAAAGTTCTTGCAAAAGCTAAAGCACTCACAACACATCAACACCTAGACGTTGGCATCAGCGAAGCTATCGCTTCAGTTTTACAAACATCTAAGGTCGATACCCAAAATATTGCTTTGGTGTCTGTGTCTACCACTTTAGCAACCAATGCAGTTGTTGAAGGCATTAGCCAAAAGAGCTGTGCTGTGCTCATCGGCATGGATAAAGCCATCCGCCCAGAGTTAGAAGCCGTTTTAGAGCAACACGAAGTTGTTCGCTTGCCTGGTGGACATGATGGTTCTGGACAAAGCCAAGAGCCTCTCGTGCTTGATGCTCTTGAAACCTTTATCGCTGAGAAGGGCGATAGTGTATCGGCTTTTGCCCTCACGTCTTATTTTTCTGTCCGCAACCCTGCACATGAGCTAGCAGCAAAAGAGCTCATCACAGAAAAGACCAATAAACCCGTGACTTGTAGTCATGAGCTTGCCCATGCGCTCAATGCATCACAAAGAGCTGTCACATGTGTGCTTAACGCTGGGCTAATTGGCATGATTGATGACTTTATCAGAGCGATAGAAACATCTTTGAACACTTACGGTGTCAATGCGCCTCTGATGATTGTTAAAGGCGATGGTTCGCTGATTGCCGCAGAAGAAGCTAAAAAACGTCCTGTAGAGACAATGCTCTCAGGTCCAGCAGCAAGTTTGGTTGGTGCATCTTATCTGGCAAATGCTGAAAATGCCATCATCTCAGATATTGGTGGAACAACAACAGATATAGCTATTTTGACTGGTGGACAACCAAAGCTACGTGAAGATGGTATATCAATAGCTGGCTGGCGCACGATGGTCAAAGCTGTAGACATGCACACCTTCGGACTAGGGGGCGATAGCAAAGTTGATTTAGAACATGATGGTTTGAATACTAAGATTTCGCTTGGACCACGTCGGGTTATTCCTGTGAGCCTTTTTGCTAAAGAATATCCAGAGTTGGTGCATGAAGCTTTAGATAAACAGCTTGAAAGTATGTTTCCTAGAGAGCATGACGGTGAATTTGTCAAGCTAATTAGTGAGGCTCGAGCCTCGGACACTTCCCTCTCAAGCAATGAGCAAACTATTTTAGCAAAGCTAGCCAACGGTCCAACTACTTTTGACGACATCCTAGAAAACAGCCGTTCAAAAAGTGCAGTCAACAGACTTCTAAAAGCAAAACGCATTGCTGTAGCAGCCTTCACCCCTTCGGATGCCTCACATGTCGTGGGAGGCTACGATGTTTGGGATGGCGAAGCAGCGAAAAAAGCAGCACAAATATTTGCTAACAGACGAAACAACAAAGGCTTAGTCGTCGCAGAAAGCCCTGAAGAAATCAGTCAACGGGTTATCAACAGACTCAAACGTCGCTC
>CALGZD010000253.1 GCA_937934635.1 uncultured Deinococcales bacterium | reverse complement strand
AAACTCCAGATATTACAGGTGTTGCTCCATTTGCCCCATTTATGTTTTGTGTAGCATTTAAACCTTGTGTAGCCGCTTTTGTCTCAGTAATAGCGACATCTTCTACTTCATCATCTTGTTTAGTCGTAGTACTTAAGACTTGGAACTGTCTACTACCATCACGGTAAACAGTGATGCCTTTACAACCAGTCTCAAAAGCAAGCTTGTATGCTTTGTAGACATCTTCAACCGTTGCTTCATTAGGTAGGTTGATGGTTTTTGAAATCGAATTTGCTAACTTGTGACCACCATCATCAAAGGTTCTTTGCACAACACCTTGCATACGCACGTGATCTTCTGGACTGATGTCATGAGCACATAAAAGCACAGTTTTAACACCGTCAGGAATAAAGTCTAGACCTTGAACACTACCGTGGTTTTCCTGAACAGCTTCGACAATTTTATCCCAATCCCACTCATTATCTTTTTGATACTCAGCATGAGCAGGATAACTTTCTAATAAATCTTTAAAAAGTGGCGCAATCAAGGTGACGTAGTCACTACCTATTTTGCGGTAAACAAATGGTGCAAAGATTGGCTCAACACCGCTTGATACACCCATCAGCATCGAAGTAGTTCCTGTTGGTGCAACTGTCAGTACCGCAACATTGCGACGTTCTTCTGATAGGTCACTCTTATCAAAGTCTGGGAAGATACCACGTTCTTTAGCTAGCTGCTTACTAGCTACGTGAGCATTGTTGCGAAGTTCAGAAATCATATCTGCTACAGCGTCACGACCTTCTTCACTATCGTAGCGGTAGCCCATTTTTATAAGCGCATCAGCAAGTCCCATAATGCCAAGACCGAGACGGCGTAAACGCATAGACATTTCACGGTTGTCTTCTAGGGCAAAGTGATTCACTTCAAGGACATTGTCCAAGAAGCGGATGCACGTCTGCACATCAGCACTAAAACTTTCCCAAGCAAAGCCACCCAAGCCTTCATTTGGTCGCTCTACATAAGCAGCCAAATTAATAGCACCTAAATCGCATGGCTCACCTGGGTAAAGAGGAATCTCACCACATGGGTTTGTTGCTTTGATATCTCCAAAGCTGGCTTGCATCGCACTGTATTGATTGATTCTATCTATGAAAATTAGTCCAGGCTCACCTGTCTGCCATGCATGATCGGCAATAGCTGCCAGTGTCTTGGAAGCACTAGTCACACTGCTGCCAGTATTACTAGCCATGAAATCATCGCCAACAAGCACAGATATGTTGAAGGTGCTGATATCTCCTTCAGCAGCTTCTCTATCTAGGTCTTTACAGGTGATAAAATCTTGAATATCAGAGTTTTCAATCGACATAGTTGCCATACCTGCACCACGTCTAGTTCCACCTTGACGAATCACACGCAACGTAGGTGCAAAAATGTAACGAAGTGTAGCTACTGGACCTGCATAGTCAGCACCACCAAGTGATGCCCAGTACGCAAAGTTATCAAAAACTTCAACCGCAAAAGAGCTAGGACCACTACTGTTACCGCCACTACCTTTAACAGGTGTGCCCTCAGCACGAAGGTCGCTAAGATCAAGGACAACATCTTGACCTTTTAGTAACTCTGCAACTATATCCTCAGCAGTTTTCCAAATACCTTCTACAGAGTCACCCACCATTTGAATAGTTGTTTTAGCATCAACTGCATCTTTTTCAACAAATTTTGCATATCGGTAACCTTTGGTAATGTACTTACCGTGGACAAGGTCCATATAGGTTCCTGATTTTACTTTTGCATAATCAGCATGATGTGCAGCTACAGTTATATAGAGCTTGCCACTTACACCTGTATAAGTCTGCTTTGATTTGATTGGATCTAGACAAAGCCCATTGCCCCCACCAACTTTAGTTACCAACGCTAGTTTGGTCGCTAGCGTCATTACCCAATCATTTGAGCCTTCTTGGTTGGGGCTACCATCTTGAACAAAGCAGTTCAGCACATTGCCATGATTTGTTGCTGCACCTGCTAAGACACGACCTCCTGGACAGAACCGCTTTGTTGACATTAAATCAAAGAAAAGCTGCTCGTATTGACTTCGTTTATCGTCTGATTCAGGTTGTGCCACCCAATTTGCTACCCGACGAAAAAGCCCACTCAGGTTCTTGTCGTCTTCTTGAAAATACTGTCGCTCAGCAATAGCTATTGCATGCTCATCAAAATGTTTATTGACAGCCTCTTCCCTAGTTTCTTTTACAGATTCTTGTACTGCTCCAGTCACACGCTTCTCCGTTAAACTCACTTAATTGCCCTCCATATGCAATTGCATATACGTTTGGAATCTTGGTTCTATGATTATTGGTTCTATGATTAATTGTGTGGTGCGTCAGTTAGAAATACTTGAAAAAGCTCGATAGAAAAAGCATTTCCAATAGTTACGTGACGAGTTACCACTCAAAAGCTCAAAGAGCCGGAATCTTTTGACAAAAGCGTTGCGTAAAGCCCCCTGAGTTATTTCTTTCAAGAAAGAAGCTTGAAAGTATCGTCTAGGACGACATTTAACTCATGTACCACTATTTTTTAGGAAGATTTCACTACCTGCTTAAGTCCTTTAAATAAAGTATCATAGCTATATCTTGTATGCAAGCCAAAAAATTACACTAGATTATGTACCAAAAGCACAAATACGGTAATGGTGGGACGTATTCAAAATTTATTAAGAGAGCATTAAGAATTATGCAAATATTCCTATCGCACATCCAGAAAAAATAATCAAACTATAACTAAAGAAATCTAAATTATGTAACTTTGCCTCACTACTAATCACGCTCTTAATCACGCTAAATTTAGTAGCTAAAGTACTTTAAACACATCACTAATTGTAGGACGGCTTTCTCGGAATCATTCTGAAAAACGTGTTAGAGTACAGATTATGTCATCTACTTTGAGTGTTCCCAAAAACACATCTCTAGACCCCTTACAACTCCGTAAAGACTTCCCAATTTTAGAACGAAAAATTGGTGATAAACCACTAATTTACTTTGATAACGCAGCATCATCACAAAAACCTGTTCAGGTCATTGATGCAATAACAAACTACTATAGAAATCATCACTCAAATGTTCACCGTGGCGCACATACCTTAAGTACCGAAGCGACAGATATGTATGAGGAGGCTCGAGCCAAAATCGCTCACTTCCTCAAAGCACCTAGCGAAAAAGAAGTCATCTTCACACGCAATACAACCGAAGCCATGAACCTGATAGCCTATAGCTGGGCTATGCCAACTTTGCAAACAGGTGATGAAATCATCATCTCTCATGCGGAGCACCACGCTAACCTCGTACCATGGCACTTTGTGGCAAAGGAAACAGGCGCAGTCATTCAGGCTGTAGATATAGGTGATGACTACCGTTTAGACCTAGAACAGCTTAAAGGCTTAATCAATGAACGTACAAAAGTTATCTCTATCGCCCATATGTCAAACGTGCTTGGGGTAGTACATCCAATAGCTGAAATCTCAGCGATGGCACAGGCAGTTGGCGCAATCGTCGTTGTAGATGGCGCACAGGCTGCACCACATGTTCCTGTAAACGTACAAGAACTAGGTGCAGATTTTTATGCTATTTCAGGACATAAGATGTGCGGTCCAACAGGGGCAGGTGCACTGTGGGGCAAAGCTGAACTTTTGCGAGACATGCGCCCTTTCTTGGGTGGTGGCGAAATGATTCGCAAGGTTTTTGTAGATGAAAGCACTTATGCAGACATTCCTATGCGTTTTGAGGCAGGCACACCAAACATCGCTGAAGCTATCGCTTTAGGTGCAGCGGTTGAGTATTTAGAAAACATTGGCATGGAAGCTATCTTTGCCTATGACCATGAACTGACGACCTACGCTCTTGATAAAATGCGTGATTTAGAAGGTATTTCTCTATACGGTCCTGAAGGACCAGACAGGGGTGGGATTGTTGCCTTTAACATTGATGGGGTACATCCGCACGATGTTGCCACTGCGCTTGATGCTGAAGGTATCGCCATTCGTGCGGGGCATCATTGCGCTCAACCACTCATGCGCGCAATTTAAACACAGTCTACAGCTAGAGCTAGCTTTTACTTCTACAATACAAAAGAAGAAATTGACCGCTTTGTTGAAGTAGTTATAGCAACCAGAGACTTTTTTAATTAGGGAAACCCATGTCTTTTTTAGAAAATATATACAAAGAAATAATTTTAGAACATTCTAAAAAACCTAGAAATCAAGGCGTCCTAGATCCTTCTACTATTTCACAAGAAGGTTTAAATCCGTCTTGTGGTGATGAACTTGAACTACACTTACAAATCAAAGACGATGTCATCACAGATGTTAAATTCAGTGGTGAAGGTTGTGCCATTAGTCAATCAAGCGCTTCGATGATGACTGAAGCCATTAAAGGCATGAGCCTGAGCGAAGCTGAAGCTTTAAGTACAAAGTTTAAAGACATGATCCACGGCAAAGAGCCAAGTGAAGAACTTGGTGAATTAAAAATGCTGCAAGGTATTTCAAAACTACACGCACGAGTAAAATGTGCAACTTTGGGATGGATTACTTTAGAGCAAGCGCTGGAAAGATACCA
>CALGZD010000252.1 GCA_937934635.1 uncultured Deinococcales bacterium | reverse complement strand
GGTACAACCTGGGGTTAAGCGCATGCTGGCTTACTCTGCAGTGGCACATGCTGGTTACTTAGGTATGGCAGTTTTAGCTACTGGCGATGTTGCTGCAAAAGCAGTGATTTGGTACATGATGGCTTATACCTTTATGAACATTGGTGCGTTTGCAGTGCTTGCGCTGGTGAGTCGTCAGCAGGGTGGAGATAGTTATGACCACTTTGCAGGACTTGGTAGACGCAGACCGTTCTTAGCTGCTGCGCTGAGTGTGTTCTTGCTTAGTCTTGCAGGGATTCCGCCGTTAGCAGGATTCTTTGCTAAGGTCGTTGTGTTCCAAGCAGCGTTGAGTTCTGGTTATGCTTGGTTGGCTGTGCTTGGCATCATCACGAGTATTGTGGCTGTTGTTTACTATGTTCGTGTCATCATCACGATGTATGCGAGTGAGTTTGAGAACTATATCAACGTACCGCAACCTGCTAGCATGATGGGCAACATTGCTGTACTGATTGCGCTTATTGCGACGATTGGTTTAGGGTTGATGCCGAATGTTTGGTATCGATTGTTTGATGTTGGTAAGCAGTTGATGGCTGGGATGTAACAGAAAAAACAATCAAATTTATTAGAGTGTCAGGTTATTCTGACGCTCTTTTTTTATTACTGTTGGATTGATTTCATAAATGTAGCTTCTAATTGATGTATATTAGATTTTATGGAACGTAGAGTCAATACATCTGAACTAGTCATGTATTTTGATGACATCATACAAATCATCACGGATAATCAGGAAATAGTGATTGTAGACCAAGATGGAAAACCACAGGTTGTTATGTTACCTGTTGAACAATATAGACTAGCTTTTCAAGAAAGAAAAAATGCAGATTGGTTAGAGCAACTCGATTATACACATAGTTTGATAGAGGCAGAATTAAAAGGCAAACAATTGCCACAAATGAATGTAAGGAGAAGCTAATACTATGACTCAGATTGATATAAATAAAAAAGAAAAAGATGTTTTAGCTGACCTTATAGGTGCTGCTTCACAGAACCCTGTCTTTTTAAAAGAAGAAGGAGAGAATGTGGCTGTGCTTATGTCACCAGAGGAATTTGCTTTGTATGCAGGGCATCGTAATAAGCGGGTAAAGTCTTTACTTAAGCGTATGGAAGACTTGGGTGAAGAAGCGCAAGCAAATGGCTTAACAGAAGAAATTCTAACTGATATTTTAGACGACTCCAATTAGTAAACTAAATGTCTGATTCTGTTCCTAGATACGTCATAGATACCAATACAATCATAAGTGCTTTTTTCTTTCCAAAATCTGTACCAAAACAGGCTTTTGATAAGGCTTTAACAGATGGGTATGTTCTTACTTCGAAAGATATACTCAATGAATTGAGTGAGGTTATTCAACGAAAAAAGTTTGATAAATTCTTACCTTTAGAAAAACGTCTAGCGTTTTTTGAGGATTTAGTCGAAGAATTTTTTGTCGTGGATATTGATGAATCTGTAGAAGCTTGTAGAGACCCGAAAGATGACAAGTTTTTAGAAGTTGCTGTTAATGGTCAAGCTTCTTTGATTGTGACAGGTGATAAGGATTTGCTTGTCCTACATCCTTTTAGAGATATTCCGATAGTTACAGCAAGAGAGTTTTTAGATAGGTGAGTTTGACTATTGATTTAGCTTTGATGCTAATTGTTTGATGTTGGTAAGCAGTTGATGGCTGGAATGTAATTCGATTTAAAAATAATTATAAAGGGTGACAGATTTTTCTGTCACCCTTTTCATTGTTATTTTATTAGCTTGTCATAAGTACTATGGGGACCAATCCAAAACCAGATATAGTAATCATCATCTTTTATAGCCAATGCTCTATAACCTAGACTTGCCCTTACAGAATAATAGTTTTTTGAGGGTATTTTTTTGAATCGTAGTGAAGGATGATTTGGGTTTTCCTTTAGAAGGGAAAATTGTTTTTTTGACTGTTCTTGTGCTTCAATTGAAAGTTTGTTGAAACCCCTCCAAAAGTCGGATGAAGCTTTATGTTTCAAAGGTCAGTTGTTTCGTTGTTGTGATGTTCTTTTAGTGCACGTTTAGCAAGTTCGTCAAAAGAACCAGCATCAGCTTGCTCACTAACCCACTCATCGATGCTATCTTCATACATCTCTTCCAAGGCATTCGCAATTTCATCAAAGCCCTCTGAAAGTGGTTCTGATTGGGTATCTTTATTAGATTGTAATTTTTCATCTAATTCTGCTTTGCTAATTTTTAAAATACCTCTAGTGAGGTATTCGAATTTTTCGTATCCAGATGTATTTTCATCTTGTTTTGGATTTTCTATTTCTTTCATTAGATACCTCCTTATAAGGCTAAATTCATTACTAATCGTAATTATACACTATTAATCTCTAATATATTGTCAGAATTGCATTACAATTATGAATTCTATGTCAATATAAAATATTGCCTAACAAACTCACAAATTTATATTACGCTTAAACCATGTCTAAACACGCTTTTGAAAGAGCTATGGATGTCATTTTCCGTTGGGAAGGTGGCTATGTTGATAACCCGAAAGACCCAGGTGGCGAAACAAAGTACGGTATTTGTAAACGTTCTTACCCAGACCTTGATATTAAAAAACTAACCAAAACTCAAGCGAAAGCTATTTATAAAAAAGATTATTGGGATGCTATAAACGCAGATGAATTGCCAGATGCACTTGGTCTAGCAGCCTTTGACTGCGCCGTAAATCAAGGCGTAAGCCGTTCCAAAGGCTTCCTAAAACAAACCGATCACTATGCTGAATTTATGGCACTGCGTATGCAGCACTATATATCTTTAAAAGATACATGGAAGCACTTTGGTCGTGGTTGGATGAACCGTTTGTCTGATGTGCTGAAAGCTGCTGCTAAGTTGGATGCTGAAAGTCGAACTGTACCAGCTAAGGTATCTAAAACTGCGTCAAAAGCTAAAAAGAGTGTGTCTGTAAAAGTTCAAGAGAGAACTGCTGAAGAAGAACAGCAAGATGATAAAACTTGGATGGGCTTGTTGACTGATGTAATCATCAAAACAAGTGACACCATCCAAGACGCTAAAAAGTCTCGTTAGCAAATAGTACAAGCAGTGAGTCTCAATTGTAGTAAGACTTTAGTTGGCGAAATCTGTAGGGTGTCGTTTCGCACACCGCTTTATCCAAAGTCAAAGGCGATGGGCATAGCGCCATCCTACAAAACTCTTAATTCTTAATTGTAGTAAGTATGTTGGAGCACTAGGTTGTAGAAACCGCAGTGCTCCTATTTTTTAGGGTTCCAAAAAATGGAATCAAGGCAATCATTGCCACAACAAACTTGACGATAATATCAGTAACAATAACTTCAGTCATCCACTGTCTAGTTACCCAGTCAAATCCCCAAAATGCAAAGACAGTAAATAAGATGGTGTCTAGGGGCGCACTTACAGCATTTGAAGAAAGCACTCTGGTTAACCAGTTTTGTTGAATGAAGCTTTGATAGATGCCTGTATCCACTAGCTCAGAGATAACAAGTGCACCGACACCAACAACCACAAAGCGCATAGGTCCGTTCCATACAAAATCCACAAAGTTGCCAGAAGTCATTGCAGCACCAACTTCTGCAAGGGTTAAACCATTTGTGTAAATAGATGCAAGCGTTGTAGCGATTGCAGTTAGTAGAATTGCAAGGTAAACCCAGTTGCGTCCAAAACGGTGAATGCGGTCACGTTGTGTCAGGATGATGCCAAAAAAGAGTGTGCCTACATTGATAAGCCCTTGAAAGTTTTCAGCAGGAACCCATTCAGGTAGCGAAACAGGAAATGGAATGAATGCATCCAGAGTGTAGTTGGCTAGAACCGCACACATAGCGTAAACAGTTATAGCCACAAAAAGCTGTGCTCTGTCCTTGAATAAAAGACCATAAATATGTGCCAAGGTTAGAGCGACTACAGGACAGAGAATATATGCCATGCTGCCTTGAAGGCTAGTAATGTTTTCAGCAGGAGAAGTGAGATTCACTCTACTGAGGGCAAAAGCAAACATTGCACTGACAGCTACAGCCAAGAGTACGCTTGTCATGTGCCAAGTATTGGCACGTTGTCTAGCGATAAATGGATAAAAAGCGCCCACAAATAAGATGCCCATAAAGAAAATAACGATAGGTTGTAACTGGGCTTGGGCAGGTGCCATCTGGGCAAATTGCGATAGGTAAAGCAGTATAAAACAAGCAATTGTTGCTAGTATGGCTATGAAGCTTAAGTTGAATAATCTTAAGGGGTTGCTGTTATCGTTCATGTGAGGTGACTCCAAAAAAAATCTAAAAATCAAATTTTGAGACTCAATTTGTGCTGAGCCTAAAAGAAGATAGTTTCTATTTAGGTGGTAATGTCACCTCCCACCATTCATTAGCAAACAAAGTATACCTTTAGGGTCTCTTTGTCTTTGTAGGGTTGTTTGGCTAGTAAAAAATCCAAGCCCTCCTACAGTATTGGTCTAACAAAACGTGATACGATGAACATTATGAAGATGCTTTATGAGTCTTACTATAAACTCATAAAGCAAAAGTCAAAAACGAGAATGTTTTCCTCAAAGGGGATTTAAATGTCAAAAGCGACAACACTAGGTGAATTACGCGGTTCAGGATGGGAACAAAAGGCTGGACGTAGTGTAAAAGATGAACTTCGCTCAAACTTGACCGAGCGTCTTAAAAATAATGAAACGATTTTCCCTGGCATTGTGGGCTATGAAACAACCGTTACACCGCAGGTTATCAATGCTGTTTTAAGTAAGCATAACTTCATTTTGCTTGGTTTACGTGGTCAGGCAAAAACACGCATCTTGCGTCAACTAACAGAGTTGCTGGATGATGAAATTCCAGTGATTGCAGATAGCGAACTGAATGATGATCCTTTTGCACCAATCAGCACTGAGGGCAAACTGATTGTTGCTGAACAAGGCGATGATACTAAAATTGCATGGCTACCAAAAGATGCTCGCTATGTTGAAAAGTTGGCTACGCCAGATGTGACAGTTGCAGACATCATTGGTGATGTTGACCCGATTAAAGCAGCAAAGCTAGGTGTGCAACTTGGCGATGAGCGTTCTATTCACTATGGTCTTTTGCCAAGAGCTAATCGCTGTGTTTTTTCCATGAACGAACTTCCTGATCTTTCAGGTAAAGTGCAGGTGGCACTCTTTAACATCATGCAAGAGGGTGATGTGCAAATTAAGGGTTATCCGATGCGTATACCGCTGGATGTCATGCTAGTCTTTTCTGCTAACCCAGAAGATTATACAGCTAGGGGTAAAATCATCACACCACTCAAAGACCGCATTGGTAGTGAAGTGCGTACACACTACCCAAGTACTATTGAAGAGAGCATGGCGATTACAGCACAAGAAGCTTGGACGGACCGTCAGGAAGGTCAAGTCATTAGTGTGCCTAGTTATGTGGCTGAAGTGATTGACGAAGTAGCGTTTCAGGCTAGGGAAGACTCTAGGGTAGACAAACTATCTGGTGTTTCACAGCGGTTACCTATCAGTCTGATGGAAAATGTCATCAGTAGTGCAGAGCAGCGTAGCTTTGTGATGGGTGAAGAGCCTATTGCTCGAGTTCTTGATATATATAACTCGCTAGCATCTATCACAGGTAAGCTGGAGCTAGAATACGAAGGTGAACTTAAGGGTGGCGAAGCCATTGCGAAAGACATCGTACGTAGAGCCATAGGTCAAGTCTATAGCCGTCAAGCTTTTGACATAGACAGTGCAAGCATCATCGAATTTTTTGAAGAAGATAATAGCCTCAAAGTACCTGACGATCTTAAAACAGAAGAACTGGCTGATGTTATGAATGCTGTTCCAGGCTTGCTAGCTGCTGCAAAGAGCTTAAGCAAAGATGGAAGTAATGCAGAACAAGCCGTTGCTGCCGAGTTTGTCCTTGAAGGTTTATATGCTAGAAAGCAAATTGCACGTAGTGAAGAGCGAGGCTACAGTGCTGCTGAGCCAGATATGAATTCGCAACAGACTCGACAACGTTGGAATTAAGCTAGCATTATATTAGGTAATTAACGCCAGTAAGGTATGATGAAAGCCAATTGGAGTAACTTTTAACTATGGCAGGTAGGCGCTATTCAAAATATGAACCAACCCTAGACGACCTAGATATGTCTGATCTTATGAATATGATTAAAGACAGGTTGATGGAGTCTGGTTTTAATCGTAATCCTTGGGATCCTGATCCTGACTATCAACAAAGTATGCAGGATTTGTATGACAGCATTGCTGAAGCACTCGTGAATAATGATCTTGTATCTGACCAGATTGTAGAAGATGCCATGAATGCCATGGAACAAAATGGTGACTGGATGGATTCGCAGCTTGGTGAAATGGTGAATGACCTTGCCCAACGTTTAGAGCAAGAAGGTTACCTTAAACCACAAGGTGGCGAAGATAACAATGAACTGAATGGTCAGGGTGGTATGGGCAGTAATACACCTAGAGATGCCAAGTTTGAACTTACTAACAAGGCGGTTGACTTTTTAGGGTATAAAACGCTGCGAGATGTTTTGGGTGGTGCTGGTAAGTCAAGTATTGGCTCACATGAAACGAAGTTTCAAACCACAGGTGTGGAAACGACTGCTGAATCTAAGCCTTATGAATTTGGTGATACCATCAATTTAGATGTGTCGCAGACTTTTAAAAATGCTGCTGCTCGTCAGATAGATAGCATAAGTGATGATGGCAAGTTTGACTTAGACTATGGCGATTTAGCGGTGATGCAGGCAGAATATAACTCTTCTGCTGCAACAGTTGTGATGCTTGATTGCTCTCACTCTATGATTCTTTATGGTGAAGATCGCTTTACACCTGCGAAGCAAGTAGCCTTAGCACTTGCTCATATGATTCAAACTCAGTTTCGTGGTGATAGCATTCGCTTTTTGCTATTTCACAATTCTGCTGAGGAAATATCACTCAAAGAGCTTGCAACCTGTCAGGTAGGTCCTTACCACACAAATACTGCTGAGGGTTTAAGGTTAGCTCAGAAGATTCTAAAGCGTCAAAACAAAGATATGAAGCAAATCATCATGATTACCGATGGTAAACCTTCAGCCATTACTATGCCGAATGGTCGCATTTATAAAAATGCCTATGGTTTAGACCCTATGGTGCTTGGTGAGACCTTGCGTGAGGTGGGAAGCTGTCGTCGGCAGGGGATTCAGATCAATACCTTTATGCTGGCCAGGGACCCAGAACTCATTGCCTTTGTGCAGCGTGTGAGTCAGATGACTAAGGGCAAGGCATACTTTACTACACCACATACGATTGGTCAGTATGTGCTTCAAGATTTTCAAAATCGTCGTACAAAAATGGTTAATTAGAAACAAGTAAGTCTATTCTTACATCATATGCAGCCGTCTAAAATATAGACGAGCTGCATTTATTTTTAGAATTAAATTATCTTGAGAAGTGAGTTATTGTGATACCTATTGCCGTTATTTTTTTAGTGATTTTTTGGGCTTCAGCCTTCATTGGTATCAAGATTGCTCTTGAAGGTTTAACCCCAGGGCACTTAAGTTTGCTTCGTTTTTTGATTGCTAGTGCAACATTGTTACCTATCCTGATTGTGTTAAAGGCTCGACTATTACCTAAAATAAAAGATGTTCCTTACTTTTTTATGCTTGGTGCTTTAGGCATAAGCATTTACCATACGGCACTTAATTTTGGTGAGGTAGGTGTCAGTGCTGGTGCTGCTGCGCTTATTCTTGCAACAGTGCCAGCTCTCAGTGCTATTCTTGCTAGATTTATCTTAAAAGATACTTTACCCTTACTAGCTTGGTTTGGTATTACTATCTCATTTTGTGGGGTTGTGCTTATTTCTATTGGTGATTCCGCTGGTTTTGGATTGAACAGCTATGCACTTTTAATCATGCTTTCTGCTGTAGTTGCAGCCTTTGCTAATGTGCTACAAAAGCCGATGTTCAAAGACTACAAGGCTATAGAGGTCTCGGCTTATATGACTTGGGCGGGAACAAGCTTGTTGCTGATTTTTTTACCAAACTTAGCATCTGATGTTATGACTGCTGGTTGGCGTCCGCTTCTAGCTACTATCTATATCGGCATATTTTCAGCAGCGATAGCTAACACTCTATTTACATTGATTCTTTCAAAAATTCCTGTAAGCCAAGCGACTTCTTATCTATATGCTATCCCTGTGACAAGTTTAGTTATTGCTTGGTTTGTGTTGGGAGAAGTGCCGTCACAACTAACGGTGCTGGGTGGAGCTATAGCCTTAATTGGCATTGTGATAGTTAACGAAGCACGCAAAAATGCTAAACAAGCTTCTTGAATCACTGACGTTAACTTGTTTAGATGCCAAAAATAGAAATGAACTAAAAAAGATATTTGATGTTTCTCTGCTCCCTGACGGCTATAGTCAAGGTTACGGGGGTATTGTTTGTATGGACAATAACACTACATTTAATCAGTTTGAAAACACACCACAGTCTTCTCAAAGACTTTATAACAAAACTGTATTGAATACAGCGAATGATCAAAAAGCTCAGAGTAGCTTAACGGATATACTAACTAAGGCTCGAGTCTACCTCAATACCCAACCCCAGCTTGCGCTTGACTTGGCCTATAAAAGTGAATATCTGGTGCGAAGTAAACATGACAATGCACTACTCAATTTGTTGATAGCCTCTTGTTTGTCTAGGTTGGGAAGGGTTGAAGAAGCTTTGAATGTTGCTGAGCGGAGCTACGCTTTAACACCTGATCCAAAAACACAATCTAGTCTTAAAGAAATTGCAGCACGTAGTTATTACTACTTGGGTAAGTACATGGAAGCTTTGCGAATGGTTAGTGAAGCCCTGATGAGCATTAAGCATTTTGGGGAGGCTCAAGCCTTAGAAGAACGTTTTGTAGCACTGAACACCCAAGGGTCGATTTACTATCGATTAGGACAATTGGAACAGGCTCTGGCTATCTATATAGAGTCGTATGATATTGCTAACCGTCTTGACAATCGTTATTTACGTTTGAAGAGTATTGGTAATATTAGCAATGTTTATCAAGAGCAAGAGCGCTTTGACCACGCTTATGATTACTTAAAAAAAGCATTGACTGAACTTGATGCAGTAGAGGATGTTCGGACAAAGGTTATTGTTTTAGGAAATTTTAGTCCTTACTATTCTGCTGTTGGTGATTATGAAAAGGCTGTTGTTTTTGCTGATAAAGCATTGACCATCATAGGTGGAATGCCGATTGATTACATAGATATACACATCTATAAAGCTGATGCTTTATCAGCACTAGAGAAGTATGTTGAAGCTGAAGATAGTTTTGCTAAGAGTCAAGCGTTATTGCTCGAGCACCCCAATAACCACCTACAGGCCTTGCTATACCGCAAACAAGCAACACATTTTGTAAGACAAGAGCAGCATGATAATGCGATAGAACTACTACTTTTGGCGAAAGATCTAGCAAGCAAGACAAATAGCAAAAAAGAACTTTATCAGGTCCATTTACAGTTAAGTGAACTCTATCGTTCGCTGAATCAATCAGAAGAGGCGCTGGAAAACTATATTTCTTTTCACAGCATCAAATCTGAGTTACAAAGTGAAACCTCTGAGCAACGTGTTAAAGCTTTGCTTATTGAACATGAAGTTAGTAGCTTAATTCATGAAAAAGAACGTACCACTCAAGAAAATGAGCGACTTGAACAGTTAGTGCTCGAGCGCACCCTACAGCTTGAGGAAGCTCATCTAGAGATGCTTAACCGTCTAGCAATAGCTGGCGAAAAGCGTGATGATGATACTGGTGAACACACGAATCGTGTTGGGAAAATGAGCGCATTGATTGCTAAAGAGCTTGGTTGTGATGTGAGTTTTGTGCAGATGATTGAGGTCGCAGCAAAGCTGCATGACATTGGCAAAATTGGTATTCCTGATAGTATTTTGCTCAAACCAGATAAATTGACCAATGAGGAATACGCCATGATGAAAAGTCATACCACCATTGGTGCAGAAATGCTCGCAAATAGTGATTCAATGCTTATCAATATGGCTGAGCGTATTGTTCATCATCACCATGAAAAGTGGAATGGTCGTGGCTATCCAAAAGGACTGATGGGAGATAAAATTCCGTTGGAAGGCAGAATAGTTGCTGTCGCAGATGTATATGATGCGCTTACTAATGTACGCCCCTATAAACGTGCATGGAGTCATGAAGAGGCGCTTGAGGAAATCAAAAACTCTGCAGCAACTCATTTTGACCCTGATGTTGTTGATGCGTTTTTAGCAGTGATAGAGCCAAACTACTGACATTCCGAGGATAATAAATAAGAATTTGCAGTTAAGTTTTTGCGTCACAGACGGCGTTAATCACTTCAATAGAAAACCTTAAAATAATTTTGATATATGCTCATTGAAGTATTAATCTCACAAAATCCGATAGGCATGGGGTTGGGGTAATTGATGTCTATAGTACATGTAGCTTAATTTCTAAATCAGTAATTGACATAAAATCAGTGGGTTTGCGTCAGGGACGTACTTTAGCTAAATAAAAAAGTTGAAAAATATCCTCTGAATGTCAGAAACTAAAGGATTTTGACTTGAATTAGAATAATTCTAGCTACAATTTGAACCTCTATTAAGAAACAATAAATAACTTATGAGAGATACAGCTATATCTAGTTTTAAGTAATGATTCTTTTGTATCAAAAGGTAATAGCACTATTTCAGATGGAATCTAAAGATAAAAATGAAAAATTACTTGTTTTTATAATGAATCATTCGATGTAATACTTATATTTACTAAGTTAGTAGTCCTAGTTTTATTTGAGATGTAATACTCATTACATATTTTATTTCATAAAACAAAGTAAATTTTATACAGAACGCTTTCAAAATCTAACAGTCTCAGCAAAGCTGTTAGAAGAAGCAATTCCACGATTAACTGCGATAGTAGTTAAATAGTAGTTAATCGGTGAGCTTCGTAACGAGTAAGGATAAAGCCACTCAGTGTGTACAGGTATTTATTTCGTGGAAATGCTGAAGTTTGTATTATAGTCTTGTGAACAATAAAATAAGAAGCTGAAAGTGCGATTGTGGTAGGTCGTTATTTTCTAGGTCGCTACTTTTGTAGCTAAGTATTCGTACGTTGTTACGAAATTCTTGTTAGATAGCATCATAAGGAGTTGTGTTGTCATAGGTGAATGCACAGCTCTTGATTGTTATATCAACTTGAACGTCTTTAGAGTTATAAATCTATTAGGTCTATAGGTCTATAAATCTATTAAGTCTATAAATTTATCTGAGGCTTGTACTAAAGAACCACTAAAGAAGATAGTGGAGAATTAAGGAAATGTTTCTTAGATAGGTTTTGTAAGCAGTTCCACGATTCACTGCGATAGCAGTGAATCGGCGAGCGGAGTGCGAGTAAGAACAAACCTACTTCGACTGTAGGGTTGTTACGAGGAAATGCTATGTCTAGAAAGTTCACTAGTAAAGGGGAGAATTTATGATCGTTAGTTCAGGACCAGAGCCTCAAGTCTTTACTGAAGCTGCGAATTATTTACAGAATGAATCGCAACATTCGGTATCGGGTTCTACAATGCAATCTACAATGCAATCTACAATGCAAAATAGTCAGGTTCATGGTAGTCATTTGGAAGCTGAAAGTGTTAAAGGGTCTATGGTGGTACCCAGAACACTTGCACATCCAAGACGTAAGTTAGGCAAAGATTGTTCGCTATATGAAACAGGCAAAGAAGCGAGCGAGCTTTATATTGTTAATCAAGGTTTACTCAAAGCTGTAGTTCCAACTGCAATGGGTCGTAATCGTATTGCAGATATCTATGGACCAGGAGATTTACTGGGCTTTGCATCTATTGAAGGTGGACAGCATGTAGAAACTGTCGTTGCCTTGCACAATTCGGTACTAACTCCGATAGATCCAAGATTAGCTTTGGTACATCCGAAATCATCACGCTTTGTAGCCAATGCTCTTGCTAAGCAAATGCGTCGTCACCGAGAAGCGATTGATGATGCTGAGTTACCTGTCGGTGCACGTCTTACACGCATACTCTTAAGGATGTGCGAAAGATTTGGAGAACGACACAGTGCTAAACTCGTACGCTTGCCTATTGCTTTAACACATGAGGATTTTGCTGCTTTTACGGGTAGTTCTCGTGTCACAATTACGCGTATCTTAGGAGAATTACGGCAAATTGGTGCTTTAAAAGGTGGCAGAGGTATCTACGAAGCCAATCCTGCTTTATTGGAAAAAGCAACCGATCAGTTTGTTCTTAAAGTGTTGTAAATCAAATCAAACTAAATAAGCGTTCTACTGTGTAGAAAGTATGAGGAGCATTATTCGTAGTGCTCCTGATTTTTTGTTTAGGCAATTGCCAAGAAATACATGCTTTATGATACTTGCTGGCGTACAATAGCAGCACATGCGAATTGCTTTTTTTACTGAAGTATTTGTTCCTAAGATTGATGGTGTTGTTTCAAGAGTTACAAGAACGCTCGAGCAGCTTGCCGAGCTTGGTCATGAAGCATTGGTTTTTGCACCACA
>CALGZD010000251.1 GCA_937934635.1 uncultured Deinococcales bacterium | reverse complement strand
GTTTGTGGGTTAGACATACAAAACCTAAACACGATAGTGCTAGGCTACTTTCAGAATGAAACGATTACCTAAATGTATCTCTTGCCTTATCCTAGCTTGTATTTTTGTTGTTACGTCAGTCAGTCTAGCTCAAGCAACTTTAAACGTTCGCTTTATCGAAAGCGCACCAAAAGATAGATTTGTTATTCAAAATCAAAGTGAATGCAATCTCAACGATTTCACGCTAACTATAGACCTACAAGACAGTATTGGCAAACTTATCTTCGACACTACCGAATCTGGTGCTGGTGTTGAAGTATTTCAACCTTTTGAAATTGTCTCTGGTGACATTGAATTAGTCACAAAAACTGATGACACTCAAACTAATGTCACAGAAACTAATGTCACAGAAACTAATAACGTCAATGATGGTGATACTGCGCTTACACTTCGCATCAATCAATTAGCTTCTATGGAACGTGCTGCTTTCACCATCGATTTAGACGATACCTTAGTCAATAGCGAACTTGGCATGATCCGAGTAACAGGTTCTGAAATTGAGAATGCCACAGTGGGCATCATGACTCAAGATGACCTTCAACTATCTGCAAACTTCGATAGCAATAGCACTGCGAACATTGCTTTAGAATCCTGTTTCTAAAATCAAGACTGCAAAAGCTGTGTTCTAACTTCAAAACCATGTTCACGGCTTAAGCGTCTAATTTTTTTAACTTTAGCTTTTTCAAGTGCTCCATAAGAGAAGGAATCTTTGACGCCTTCAAACCCAAGTAATAGAGTCTCTGCTATACAAGCATATAATTCACCATTTTGCAGTGGCATAGCTTCAACATCTAAAGCTTGCTGCAACGGCAAGGTTACACGTCCACCGTTAATCACAGTAACGTGCTTCATATCTAAAACCTCTTTTGCCACATCCACAGGAACAGAGACATCACAAATTATAGTTGACTCGCTTGGTAAATGTTCTGGATAAATTAAAGCATCAGGCGTATTGGTCGCTGTAATGATTGCTTGTGCTTTCTGTAAATCTTGCATGTCAGTACTTATTTTTATAATACCTATATCGTGCTTTAAAAAATACTCACTGGCTTCAGTGGCAGACTCAAAGTGCAAGTTGTTTAAAAGGCAATATTCTTCAAGCGTTTTTGCGATACCTGAAACAGAATCAGCAGCTAGTAAACGTTCAAAAGCATGTTCATAGATTCGAGTAGCCAGTTTTTTAAGACGACGTTCCGATCCTTGACGACCAACCAAAATCAATTTCGAGAAATGCTCCGCCTCAATCTCTGCCAGAATCCTACCAATATTGCCAGCACCACCAACAACTGCCAGCGTACTGTTTTGAGCAACAATGTTTACTTCATCCATAACTTCATGCAATGCATCTAAAGCTAAAGCAGCAGTTAAAGAATTACCACTTGTCAGTCCTGCACCATCTGGAAAAATGGCTGTACAGTTATTTGTAGCGATAGAACTGTAGCCTGTAAACCCTACCTGACTTGCGCCAAGTTCGATTGCATAGTCGTAGGCAGCAGTCATAACTGCTAGCATCTCTTTGGCTTGTCCTCCACGTACCTGTTGGATAATCTGCTCTGCGGTATATGGAATGCCCACTAGGTTTAGCTCTACTATATCGCCAGTACCTGACTTGATGTGTTGCTTGTGGAATAAGAATGGCTCGAGCAACCCCTGAGTCTTCTCCAAAATAGCTCGACAAGCTTCTCCACTTAAAGGCGCTAAGTAAGGGTCCCATCTGACTAAATCAAGGTCATCCATAAAGTGTGCAATACATGCTACTTTAGAAATATTGGAAATATTGGGAATAACAGTTTTCGTTTCCTTGACCTCTTTTGTATTCTCTATCTTTAGCGAAGAACGACTAACATCCTCATCAAAAGATTGCATCTTATTTACAGATTGCATCTCCCCAACTAGATAAGACACAAATACATGGCTATCGTGATTCTTTAACTTCTCCCCTATATCTCTAAACGCCGACACCAGAACATCAAGCTCAGCCATAGCAATATACGCTGATGGTTCAATCCGCAAACTCAACTCTGCTGAAAGAGTTGGGGCAATGCGAATATGATGTATATTCAACAAATAGCCACATATCAAATACGCTAGCAATGATTGTTCAGAAGCCATGCTTAAAAAGCGTGACTTTGATGTTGTCTGTGGCAAAAGTTCTAAACCCAACATTAGCCCACGACCTCTGACTTCTTTAAAGACTGTTGGATAGTCCTGAACTAATTGTTCTAAGCTATTTTTTAAATAGCTCCCTTTATCCAAACAATCCTGCATAAGTCGAGCGTTATCTGCCTCAAGTAAATCAAGTGCTTTTAAGGCTACTAGACTAGAAAAATCATCTTCAGCGAAGGTAGAACTATGCAAATATCCAAAATCTTCAATGTATCGCTCATGCTTAATCATCAAAGCAGCAATTTTTGCAATACCACCACCTAAGGCTTTTGAAAAAAGATAATAGTCAGCTACAACACCTGAAGCCTCAGATGCTAAAAACTGCCCTGTTCGCCCCATGCCTGATTGGATTTCATCCATGATGAGCGGAAAATCAAAGTGATTAGCTGCGCTCGCTAAAGACTGTAAAAAAGCTATATCAAGTTCGTGAATACCACCTTCGCCTTGAATTGGCTCCGCAAAACATCCAGCCACAAGTGACCAAGGTCGCACAACTAAGTTTGCACCTGAAAATCTATCGAAGTCTATAGCAATGTATGACCTAGCCATATCTGAGATCATTACTTCTATCGAATTAATATCATTACGTTTTACAAACTTGACGTTGATACCAAAATCCACCCAAGGTGCTCTAAAATTTTGATTTGATGTTAGCTTAATTGCTCCACTGCTCTTACCATGAAAAGAACCTTCTACAGCAAAAAAACAAACTTGTTCAGAAAACACTTGTTCATTATGCTTTTGCAATACATAACTCAAGTGCTCAAGATTTTTAACGTCTGGAACATCTAAAAGACTTGCAGCTTGTCTATATAACTCTGTCAGATTTTCTTTGACAACATTTTCTTTTCTAACTCGCAGCTTTTTAAAACTCTCAGCCTGTGCTTCCAAAATAGCTTTAATCGCACCCTGTTTTTCAAAAACTGCATGTTTAATCGCGGCTTCTACTGCTTCAGCACCTGAATTGGCAAGTGTTGCCATGTAGGGTACACCTGTTGATTTTTCAAGAAGCTCTGCCAGTCTTTTTGCCAAACGTCCAGCATCTGAACGGATACTTGCTTGACTAGCAAAAGGCTTTTTGTTTGTTAAAGCATCAACAGCAACTTTCGTTAGCTCGGGGTGATTATGTCCAAAAAGAGATACGCCATAGCCACCTAGAAAGTCAGTGACTTTGTGCTCAAAATCCCCTTTCCAATAGTAAAGATAGTCCCCCTCTGCCCTTTCATAAGCCTTATCCAACCCTGCTGCCTTTAAGTAAGCAGCAACCTTCGGCTTTAAAAATCGTTCAAACTCAGACTGATCTGCATCTGAATTCAACGGTTTTTTAGGCTCAACAGTAATGCTCAACTTACTGCCCACTTCCTTGATACGCTTGATACGCATCAATCATCAGCACGATATCGTTAACCGTTTGAATAGTGCTAACATCTTCATCTTCAATTTCTAAATCAAACTTTTCTTCTAAAGTCATGA
>CALGZD010000250.1 GCA_937934635.1 uncultured Deinococcales bacterium | reverse complement strand
CGTAGGTGCTGAGAGCGATGCAGCAGAATCAGATACGTTAAAGCAAAGCACCGTACCAACGGGCAAGTATCTTGTTTTCGAAAACAACAGTCCTTCGCCACAATGCACTATCGAAGCATGGCATACGATTTGGGAATACTTTGCTAGGGAAGATGCAGAATACGAACGTGCCTACACGACAGACTTCGAACACTACACAGCACCAGAAGGCGTAGAAGTCTACATCGCAGTCAAGTGATGCTTACGAATCATCTAGTGCATCTAGTGAATTTAGCGAAAATGTGAAGTAGACAGGTCGTTCCTGTTCTTCAACACCACCAACACTTGTATAGAGCTTTTGTGCAGCTTGGTTATTAGCTTCGGTTAATACCCAAGCTTCGCTACAACCTAGAGATACACCGTGTTCGAAGAGTACAGTCAAGAGCTTTTTTGCAATGCCCTTTCTTTGCTGCTCTGTGGCTACGCCAATCTCGTTAATCCAAAGTTCGGGGGCTTTATCTGGATGTACATAGTGAAGTGCAGATGCCATACCTACAATTTGCCCATCAACGATAGCTACTGCCAGATGATGCCGAGGGTCAGCGAAAAATTCTGTGCTCCACGTGGCATCTATTGCTAAATCAAAAACATCTTTTGCAACATTGTGGAGAAGATGCTGTTCGGTTGCGTTTAGGATGCGTACTTCAAGCATATTTGATTTTATATCAAGTAGCTTTGAGGTGTTATATCCAAGTTAGGGGTACTAAAACTCCTGCATTTTAAGCTCTAGTGCATCTGGCGGAAGCAAGGTAGAAACACTCTTTACACCTTTATCGTAGATTACAAGCATCTTGACGTTTTCCCAGATAATTTCGTAGAGCGAACGGGTTGAGCTTTGACGCTCAATAAGGGTGATATCCAGATCTTTTTTCTCACCACGGATATTTGCGCTCATTTTCTTGATGTCACGATGGCTTAATCGAAGACCATAGCGTTCCATAGCACGTTTGATAGCGTGTGCTCTGACATGCCAAGCTTCTTTTTTCTCTGGAAGATGTTTCAAATGACCAAGCTTCGCCAAACCCACTCCTTTAGCAGCACGTACATCGCGCTGATTTAATCGACGTGATTTTTGGCGTCCCATGATGCTATTCAGTCTACAGTAAGCGACTCAGTGTTAACTCATCCTTCTCATGAATGAATTGTAGTCTGTAAAAGTTGTATTTTTTGTGTCTGTCAAGGCGCTACTAAGCTCATAATGCGATAGTTCCTGATAGGTCACGGCTCGAGCCATGACTTAGTACACAGGGAACACAGCTAACACAAACCTAGTGTTTTAGGACAATTATCTAACGGCAATCCTCAAAAGCCTCATAATTGCCATTTAAAACGACAACGCATCGTAAGTTTTTTGTAAGACTTTTGGGCAGATACGTACGTTAAGGTAGCTTCAAGGTAGCTTCACTCACGTTGTTTTGCATACTGATTTGCACTTTAGTTTATTTGCACTTTAGTAGTATTAATTCGCTTTGGAATGTGTGTGGGTTGAACGTGCACGGATTGAACGTGCATGGGTTGAAAGTGCATGGGTTGAAGGTGGCAATTGAATAGTTTTGAAACAGTTTTACTACGCTATATGAGGACTGCGGCTCGAGCCCCCCTCCTGTGCTTCACTGTACTTGCTCTCATTACTATCCTCTTCGCTTTTGGCTTACCTCGCCTAAGTTTTGAAACCAAGCTACTTGATTGGCTACCGCAAACAAAAGAAGTTCTTGCTTTTGACAGGTTGATACAAGAAGTAGATGGCGTTACGAATCAAGAGTTGTTATGGCTCGAGCTATCTCCCTCAGCCAAGAAGCAGGGCATCAGTAGTATCACTCACGAAAAAGCAATCAGGGCACAGGCAGAGCTTGCTGACTTCATCACCCAAGAAATTCCAGAGATTCGCTACAGTTTTGGCATCCCTCAATGGATGCTAATGGCAACAAGCATCACACAAAATCTAGCAGCAGAAGAGTCAGCTTCGCTTCCTAAAAACAGTCTGCAATTTGCAGCACTGTGGCAAGGCATTTGGCGAACACAAGGTGAGCTATTAAGCAACATCATCGCAAACGATAATCAGTCAGCTCTTTTGGGTTTTGTCATAGAAGGTGATCCGCTAAGTTCAGAGAACCGTGCTTTGGGTCAGCGATTAACACAAAGTCTGGAAAAGTACGAAAAGAGCGATAAAACCTATGACCTACTGCAAATAAGTCGTCCAATTGGTTTGGCGTCTGGCATTGCACGGATTGACCAAATGCTACAAGACGATGCCCGTTGGATGATTCCATTAGCGGCTTTGCTTATTTTCCTTTGTTTACTGATAGCTTTTAGACAGGTTTATCCAAGCGTTTTAGCCATGCTCTCATTGGTGATGGGCTTTATATGGACTTTAGGGCTGATGGGCTTTTTAAGTATCGAAATAAATATTGTTAACCTTGCTATTTTTCCGTTGATACTTGGCAGTGGCATCGACTATGCCATTCATGTGCTTAAGGGCTATAACACTCTTGCAACTGCGGAAGCATTTGTTAGGCGCACAGGCATTGCACTATTGATAACAACACTAATTAGTGTGCTGGGGTTGCTTTCACTGAGTTTTTCACAAATTAGTGGTTTGGTTGAATTGGGCTTGCTTGCCAGTTTTGCCTTGTTTGCACTCATGCTCATTGTGCTTGCACTTTGTCCAGCAGCCTATGCATTACACAATCCTAAGCAAGTTAGGAATATTGAAAAGCAAGGCACGTTATTTAACAATATATTTCAAGCTAATAGGTTTAGCGTTGGTCTAAGCATCTTGGTACTCATTGCTGTAACAGCTTTTATCCTCATCAGCCCAAAAGAGCTGAGCTATCAAGTAGATGTTATTCAAGGCAATTTTCCTAGCCAAGACAAAATTGCACAGACACTAGCGGAAGTGCGTTTGGGTGTA
>CALGZD010000249.1 GCA_937934635.1 uncultured Deinococcales bacterium | reverse complement strand
ATACCACGCTCAAGCGTTGGATCATCAATTAGCGTGATGTTGCTCGCAGCGATTTTACTACCAACCTTGCCTTCAAGTCTGCTTTTGCCTTCCATAAGGGTTTTACCACTGAACATATACATGAGTACGCTTAATAAGCTGCCGAAGGCTTTGGGTTCAAAGTAAGCAGTGTATTTTCCTGTTTTTAAAGGTTTAGCTCCAAGCAAACGTGCCATTTTTTCAGTTGCTTCCATGGCAGTTTTATTTGCATCAAGGCTATGAAATTCTTTATCCCAATCAAGCCCAAAAGACTGTTTTAAGCTATCACCCTTTTCCATGATGAATGAACTACCGAGTACGGTGTAGCCATTGCGATAGCCACCAGATGCACCTTTACTGGAAGCAAGCGCACCTTGTACTTCGCTTTCTGTATAGCGTGAAATCATCACCTGTTTGAGGTTTGGATGTTTACGCACGGCAGCTTCAAAATCAATGGCTTTTTGTGCCTTCTCGTCAACAGGTGCAGATAAACCTTCACCAATTAAGTCCTTCTGACCAAGCGCTTTGCCTTCAGGAATAAATCCGTCGGTCGTTGTTTGCAGGTCTGCATTTTCTTTGGCTTCTTTGAGAATCCAATCAAGTGCTTCCTGATTCACTTCTTCTGTTGATGCATAACCAGTTTTCCCACCGCTAATGACTCGCAGTCCTATGCCACCTTGAGTAGCTTGTGTTATTTGCGATAGTTCTCCCTGAAAGGTGTCAATAGTTAGTTCACGTCCTTGGGACGATAAAATCTCAATATCAACACCAAGTGACTTTGCTTGTTCAAGTAGGTAGGTGCTGGCTTCTTGAAAGCCTAAAGTTTTATGACTCGCTTTATGACTCACTTTATGACTCGCTTTATGACTCGCTTTATGACTCACTGCGCTTCACCACCCACAACGATTTCGCTAATTCGTAAGTGAGGTTGTCCAACCTCTGTAGGTACAGAACCAGATAGACTGCCACACATACCCGCAGCAGTTTCTAAATCAGAAGAAACAGCATCGATTCGCATGATGCTTTCTGGACCTTTTCCTACTAGCATGGCACCACGCACAGGTTCTTCGATTTTGCCATTACGAATCATATAGCCTTCACGCACAGCAAAGTTGTATTCGCCAGAACCTGGTTTGACTTGACCGCCACCCATCTTTTTGGCATACAAGCCGTATTCGACATCTTTGAATAACTCTTCTTTTGGGGTGTCACCGGGGGTGATGAAGGTATTTCGCATACGAGAGGTTGGTGCGTAGGTATAGTCTTGTCGACGCCCTGAACCTGTTGGACGGTAGCCAGTTTTGATGCCACCAAGTTTATCGACCATGTAGGACTTTAGAATGCCATTTTCGATAAGTATTGTGCGCTCAGTTTTTGCACCTTCATCATCGAATTCTGTAGAACCCCAACCGTTCACCGTTGTGCCATCATCAACATAGGTGACGCATTTGCTAGCGACTTGTTCACCAAGTTTGTCGCAGAGTACCGAAGCACCTTTGGCAACGGATGTTGTCTCTAATAGGTGACCAAGTGCCTCATGAAAGATAACACCGCCAAATGCATTACCAATGACGACAGGCATCGTGCCTGCTGGTGCTTTTTTAGCACGAAGGTTAGTAAGGGCAAGCTCGGCTGCATTTTTACCTAACTCTTGTGGTGAGAATTTATCAAAGAGTTCTAAGCCCATGCTTAGACCAGGGGAGTCCATACCTGTTTGCATGTCATTAGCATCTTCAGCGATAGCTTGTGCAACGATGCGAGTACGTACTCGCTTATCTTCTACCCAAGTGCCTTCGCTATTTGCAATTAAGACATCTTGTTCGATCTCTCCAAGTCTGCCTTCCATTTGTTTGATTTTAGAATCTATACGACCGCCTTCATCAATCTCTAGTAGGCGCTCTAGGCGATACTGTTTATCAAAATCATCTGCTGCTTTGGTGACGACATGAAGACCTTGGGCTTGTGCGATTCTAAAGTCTAAACCACCTTTACCTTGAGCATCTACTTGTCCTTTTTTAAGTTTTACGAGTGTTTGTGTTAGTTCTATCAGTGCTTCTCTGGAGAGGTCATTGCCATACGCATAAAGCACATCCGTACCATAAAATAACCTTAGCCCAGCACCATAGCTGAGGTTACTGGTGGCCTCTTTAACCTCTCGGTTGACGGTGCGCATGGAGCGTTTTTTGACTCTTTCAACATAGAGTTCAGCAAAGTCTGCTCCACCTGATTTTGCGGTGAGTAAAACATCATGCACTAAATCTTTGTTTAACATAGTTGATTTTAGCATAAGGATAAATTCGTTCTGTAAGCTTGTCTGACATATCTGACATAGGGGTATGCTTTTACTTTTGAGGTTGAACTAAGCATACATCAAGTAGAACACCAACTTTGTTGGTAAAGCGTAGGGTATCGGTCTAAAAACCGTTTCATACTAAAGTAGAAGAAGATGGGCACAGCGCCATCCTACTAAAATCTAGATGGGCATAGCGCCATCCTACTAAAATCTAGTAGTAAATACAGCAATTGTGTTGAAAGCCAGTAGGGTGTTGTTTCACGCACGGATTTTAAGTGAAGCATATAGATGATGGGCACAGCGCCATCCTACACAAACTAGTTTGCCTATCTGTTCTCGGCAGATGATTTTTTCGAGAGATAGAGGTGGTTGTTTAAAGTTTGTTTGAGCAGAATGTATAATTTTAGAGATACATCATTCTTTCAGAATTCATGATAGATTTAAGCATATTGATTTAAGTTTGACTTAAGGAGTTGTATTTTATGCGCTATAGACTGTACTTAACACTATACGTACCACTATGTCTATCATTCCTTTTTTTAACAGCTTGTGTGCCAGGCTCTGACCTTGCCTCACGTACATTTCAGATGGGACCTGAAGTACGGGTACTAGATACAGAAGCGACTCGTCGAGCAGTCTTTGTTGGTGATATCTCTAGCAATGCGATTATTTGTGCAGAGTCTCCACCTGAAGTGGTAGTAGGAGGTACGCTAGGGTTTGGCTTGAATATTCCTGATACGGTTGATGCCAATGCAACTGCAAGTGAAGCGTTATTGCAACTTGTTAAAACAACGGCTGCTTTAAGCATATTGCGTGAGCAAGTTGAGATGCTTTGTTTCTTGACAAATTATTCCAGAGAAAATTTGAGTAATGAACAAGTTGCTAGATTGTTCGAAGGTATTATAGAAGCAAGTAGTAAGCTAGCTGCGGTTGAGGTTGCTTTAGCTGAAGCTAATCTTGCACAAGCAGAGAGCGAACAAACTGTTGCTATGACCGAGGCAATTAATTCGATTTTAGCTAATTTTGATATTGTTGATGATAGGATGATTGAAGCTGCTTTAGAAATTGCACCTAATAGTTTGGCTGCACAGCCTTTATCGATGAGTACTGATGAAGTGAAACCAACCCTGACAAAGTCAGAGTTTTTTGAACTTTTGAGGTCGATGATGTCGGCTGATGAAGTTGAAGAACGTTTTGGTAATTGATTGTCGACCATAAGAATAAAAACAAAAAAGCCCTCTGTAAATCGGAGGGCTTCTTTCATGTTGTATGTTTTTATTTTCAGTTAGGCGGTGCTAGTTAGACCGTTTCATTTAGTTGTTCAGCTAAATAAGCTTCTGCGTCTGCTGAATTACCACTAAGCACATGCTTTACCCAAGCATCACGCTCGAAGGCTAGCACTCTTAAATCCCAGACATCGTTGGAAAGTTCTTGTTCTCCGACAGGCTCGAGCTGTGAGCTCGAGCT
>CALGZD010000248.1 GCA_937934635.1 uncultured Deinococcales bacterium | reverse complement strand
TATTGCGGAGCTCGAGCTCGCAGGGCACCGTTTCTACTTGCAAAATTATTACAATAAAACTTGGGCAGAAAACTTCATGATTCACCTAACTGTGAATGATGCACAAGCTTGGTATACACATGCATCTAAAGTCATCAAAGATGGCAACTATGGCAAAGCCGTAAAAATAAGAGCGCCACAAGAAGCGTCTTATGGCGCTGTGGTTACACATATTTTAGATCCATCTGGTGTTTTGATTCACTGTGCTCAATTTCTCTAGTGCTCAATTTTCTTAGCGCTCAATTTTCTTAACATCCAATTTTCTTAACACCCAATATCTCAGCTAACTTTTCTAGTAACCAGTGTTTCCACATAAGGTTGACCCACATGTCAATCCATGTATAGACCTACATAGAATAGGTTAATTCTTAATCATATCCCTCCGCCGATTTGTTTGAGCTTCAACAAATCAGCGAAGGAGCCTTAACGCTTTACAATTAGTTTTACAAGCAGCTAGTTTTACAAGCAGCTAGTTTTTCAAACAGCTAGTTTTTAAAGTAGCTAGTTTTTCAAGCAACCAAGATTTGTCACTCGCTTATTGTTGTTCCATCCACTTAAACTACATTTCAAGCTTTTTAAATAAAGCTCAAAAACACAGGAACGGTATTATGCTGATATTTGGTAAACAAGCAGTTAAAGAAGCCCTCGAAGGGGGCAAGGTTGAACGTGTCATCATCGCAGATGGTCTAAACGACAAAACTACACGTGATATTGAACGCTTAGCGAAAAAGAAAAATGTTGGCTACGAAACTGTACCGCGCATTTACCTTGACCGTGCCCTTAAAACAACCAAACACCAAGGCATAGCTGCTGAATTACCAAGTCTTGGCTATAGTGATATTGATGCAGCTTTTGACCTTGCTAAAAGTCGTGGCGAAGATCCCTTTTTTATATTGCTTGACCAAGTGACTGACCCTCATAACTACGGTGCGATTATTCGTAGTGCAGAAGCACTTGGTGCACACGCAGTTATCACAGAAGAACGTCGAACCGCATCGTTATCACCAATCGTTGTAAAAAGCAGCGCTGGTGCTGTGAACTACATTCCCTTAGTGCAAGTTAAGAACTTACCTAGATTTATCGATGACATAAAAGCTAAGCAGTTCTGGGTCTATGGCTCAAGCGATAAAGCAACACAATCACCTGAAAACTTTGACTATAGTGGTTCGGTTGCACTGGTTATCGGTAGTGAAGGTGATGGTATGCGACGACTTGTTGAGCAAAAATGCGATGAAGTTGTCAAAATTGACCTCAGTGGTAACGTAAATTCCCTTAATGCTTCAGTAGCTGCAGGCATTCTCATTAACGATATTATGCGAAAACGTTCAAAAAACTAGCTTCATCTCTCGCATCTATACACTCTAAACTCAAAAAGCACTCTAAACTCAAAAAGCACTCTAAAAAATAGGTTAAGAAAAACTGATAGCTTCAAATAAACTCAGTTAGTCTTTTGCTGCATAATGCCTAAATAACACTAGGCAGCGGGAGAAATAACTGTGCAATTATCTAAAAGCTTCAGGGCTACAATTAAAAATTTATCTGATGCAGGTAACCTTGATGCAGAAACAAGTTCCAAGCTAAAAAAATACGTGAGTGGCGTTGAAAGGCTCGAGCGCGAAAACTATCTGCGCCAACGTCGTATTCATGCCCTTAACATCGTCAATCTACTTACACCCATGCTTACACGTGTAAAAGAACAAGACGATGTTAATAATATGCTTCAGCGAATTTTACAAGCTGCTATCAAACTAAGTCGTGCGACACGTGGATTTGTTGTTCTCGTTGATCCTGAAACAGAAGACGGTTTCACAATCTCAGCAGCGTCTGGTATCGAACTTGGTGCTGAGAACCTCAAAGAAACCAATAGTGGCACAACAGAAATTAGTGAAGAAGCAAAACTCTCCCGCTCACTCATTAAACAGATTCTAGAGCGTGGTGAAGGTATCATCACGACTAACATTCAGCAGGATGAACGCTTTGAACCTGGGGCAAGCTTACTTGCTACAAACATTCGCAGCGTTATGGCAACACCAATTAAACTTGAAAAGAAGTTGATTGGCGCAATTTATGTTGATAGTGAGCTATCAAACATGCTTTTTAACGACCATGACTTGGAAGTATTTAGTGCCTTCGCTAACCATGCTGCTGTAACGCTCAACTTAGCAACCTCTCTCAAAGCAAAGCGAGACTTGCACATTCAATCAATTCTTGCACTAGTTCATGCAGTAGAAGCAGCCGATGCATATACCGCAGGACATTCACGCAACGTTGGTTACTATGCTAAAGGTATAGCAGAAGCCATGGGTTTACCTGATAAAACTGTTGAACTTATGCTCATTGCTGGCTTTTTGCACGATGTTGGCAAAATTGCACTGCCTGCATCTGTTGCTAAACCTGGACCACTGACCGATGAAGAGTGGGAAAAAATGCGAATGCACCCTGTTTATGGTGAACGCATTTTACGCAATTCACCTGCGCTACAAACGATTCTACCAGCAGTGCGTTGGCACCATGAACGTTGGGATGGTAAAGGTTACCCAGATGGCTTAAAGGGTGAAGAGATTCATCTATTTGCCAGAATCATTGCCGTAGCAGATAGTTTTGATGCTATGACGACTAATAGACCTTACCGTAAACCTTTTGAGCTTGATCATGCACTTGATGAAATCGAAAAAAATATTGGCATCAAATATGAAAAACAAGTTGCCGAAGCCTTTTTAAGTGCCTTTGCAACAGGCAAATTACAATTAGTACAACGAACTGATGCAGATGATGCACTGGTTGACTTACTCGAAGAAGCAAAATAACAAAACCCCAAAACTGTGAATATAAAACTCTTCCACGATTAACTGACCTAATACCGAAGTGAATCATAAATGTCATAACCCCAGTCAATACACAAGGTTTTCAAGCCTTTATCCTTCGGTTATTTCGCAATCTTTGCGACTATATCTTTATGACATTCATCTTTCAATTTAGTATATGATGATAGAGTTTAGGTAATCAGCAGATTACAACGCTTGTTGTCAAACAAGGATTTATTTTCTGTTGAATTGGAAATAATATTTAGAGTAATACATGTAGTATTTTATTTAAGGTTTATATCTTTTCGCTATAAATGTGTAGTTAAATAGGTTACGGTGTTAAGTACAAGACCATAGTCATTTTCTAAACAATCAACAATAAGAAAACAGAAGATACTGAGACCTATATATATAAAACAAAAAAGGTCAATTCTTAAAGTTTTTGGAGTTCAATCATGAGTAGAGTACGATTACAAATTACAGCGCACAGCTTGATGTTTTTACTTGGTGTTAGTGCGGTTTTTGTTGCATTAGGTTATAGCGCAGGTTTTGTTGGCGACTTATTTTTTAATTTTGATAATACTATTCGTATTGTTGCAGGGGTTTTCTTGATATTCATGGGCATTGTTATGATGCGGATATTGCCTATTCCATTTTTAAATCAAGAATTTAGAACACATATGGCACGTAAACCTGGCGGTTTTGCTGGCTCATTTTTTGTGGGTCTCGCCTTTGGTGCAGGTTGGACCCCATGCATCGGTCCTATTCTTGGTGGTATTTTGGCGATTGCTAGTGCAGGTGGAAATGCTACTCAAGGTGCTTCTTTGTTGGCAGTTTACTCAATAGGTTTTGGTATTCCATTCTTATTAGCTGCTCAGGCATTGACTGCTTGGCGTAAGCTTAATAAGTACTCTGGTGTCATAGAAAAAGTTGGTGCTGTGATGCTGATTCTAGTGGGACTTGTACTACTTTTTGACCTTATGAGCTGGTTAGCCCCTTACTTATTAGTATTTGGTTCGGTTGAAAGTGTTTTAGGAGACAGCGCTGCTGTTAATCCCAGTTACTTTATTGCTTTCTTAGCGGGTGCATTATCGTTCTTATCACCTTGTGTATTACCGATTTTGCCAGGATTTTTAGCCTATTTAACAGGTATGAATTCGCAAGAGTTGCTTAATCCTGATTCTGTAGCTTTAGCCTCATAACGTTTTTTAGTTAATAATGTAAAGCCC
>CALGZD010000247.1 GCA_937934635.1 uncultured Deinococcales bacterium | reverse complement strand
ATGCTTGCTATGGCGCTTTGTAGCATAAGTATGGTGCTTTCAAGCCTTGTGCAGCAACAGTGGCAGCTCAACTTCTTTTTTGGCTTTTTTTCTGGACTTGCCACAGGGCTTGTCGCTAGTGTGTTAGGTGCAACTGTTGCGAACCGTTGGTTTATCAAAAACCGTGGTTTAGTTATTGGCATGATGGGCGCAGCAGTATCGGCAGGACAACTTGTCTTTTATCCGTTGTTAACTGCATGGGCTGTTGGTATGGGCTGGCGACCAGCAGCAATGATGCTTGCAGGTATTAGTGCAATCATGATTATTCCTGTTTTTATATTCATGCGTGACAATCCAGAAGATATGGGTTTAAAAGCTTTGGGGACAGAAGAGCAAGAAGAAGTGACTGAAGCATCGGTCCGTGACGAAGTAGACGATAATGTCATGCGTCGCGCTTTGGTATCGCCTGATTTTTGGATACTTTGCATCACTTTCTATATATGCGGTGCAACTAGCAACGGCTTAATTGGTGTTCACTTTATACCTCATGCCGTAGAGCATGGTTTTACGGAGCAATATGCTGCGTGGGCACTAGCTTTTATGGGATTTTTTAATTTTGTAGGCACGATTGCATCAGGCTGGTTGACTGATAGATTTGATCCGAGAAAGCTTTTGCTTGTTTACTATAGTTTTCGAGGAGTAAGCCTATTTATGTTGCCTTTTGTCCATGATACACTTGGCATTATTGCTTTCAGTATTCTTTTTGGGCTTGACTACATTGCCACTGTTCCACCAACGATTGCGCTTGCTGCTGACACCTTTGGCCGAAAAAATGTTGGTGTGGTCTATGGCTGGATATTTGCAGCTCACCAAGTAGGTGCTGCGGTTGCTGCTTGGGCTGCAGGTGCTGCAAGAGATAGTTTTGGTGATTACACCTTGGCTTTTTATACAGCAGGTGTGATGGCTGTTTTAGGTGGGGTAATGGCATTGATTATTCATAGGTCGAAACCTAAAAATGTTGTAGAGGTATAGTAGGGATTTTTACTATGGCTAAAAAAGTGAGCATAGCAGATCTGAAAAAACACTTTAAAAGTAAAAGTGAAAAAGAACTGATTGAAGAAATTACTAGTTTGTACAAGCGGTTTGCTAATGTGAAAGATTACTATGCTTCGATATTGAGTCCATCAGATTCTAAAGAAGTTTTAGGTAGGTATAAAGATAAAATTAGTAAAGAATTCTTTTCTGTAGTAGGATATAGCAATCCTAAATTGAGTAATGTTCGTAAACTAATCAATGAGTATAAAAAAATAGCACCTTCACCACAGCATACTATTGATTTACTACTACATGTTGTTGAAGAAGGTTCTGCCTTTACAAGTGAATATGGTGATATGACAGAATCTTTCTATATATCAATAGAAGGTACATTTGAATCAGCTTTAAACTTGATGGTGACTGAGAATTCGATAGAGCATTTTGATGATCGTTGTCGTGACATTGTGAAATATGCATTTCAAGGTTGGGGTTTTCAAGATGGGCTTAACTCCAGCTATGATAAATATATTGGTAATAGAGAAATTTAATCTGCTAAAGGAACTAAATTATGAATCCATATGAGACAAATTTAGAAAAAACCGTTGCGAATTACGTACCGCTTTCACCACTATCGTTTATTGAACGAGCGAAAGATGTGTATCCAAATCGACCTAGTGTGATTTATGGAAACAGGCAGTACACATGGGAGCAAACTTATGATCGTACTGTTCAACTTGCTTCTGCATTGAACAAAAAAGGCATTGGTATAGGGGATACGGTGGCTGTTATTGCTGCCAATACACCAGAGATGGTCGAAGCACATTTTGGTGTGCCAATGTCTGGTGCGGTATTGAACACGATTAACGTGCGTCTGGATGTCAATACTGTTCGTTATATTTTTGAACATGCTGAAGCTAAGGTCATCATGGTTGATGGGCAATTTGCGCCTACGGTTAAAGCTGCTTTAGAGATAACAGAAGCAGATACCAGCAATATCCTTGTGATTGATATTGTAGATGCACAAGCTGGTGAAGTCTTTGAAAAAATTGGTGAGATGGACTATGAAGCATTTATTGCCACAGGTAGTCTTGACTACGCTTGGACTCTGCCAGAAGATGAATGGCAAGCTATTACCCTAAACTATACTTCGGGCACAACAGGTCAACCCAAAGGTGTTGTTTATCATCACCGTGGTTCTTACTTGATGACGATGGGTACAGTAGTTGGTTGGAATTTAGCAAACCATCCAACCTATTTGTATGTAGTACCTTTGTTTCACTGTAATGGTTGGGGACACGCTTGGACGATGGCAGCAGTAGCAGGAACGATAGTTTGTTGCCGAGCTGTAGATCCCAAGGTCATTTTTGATTTAATTGCCACGCATAACGTGACACACTTTGGTGGTGCGCCGATTGTGTTGAGTTTACTTGCTAGTGCTGAAGAAAGTGACAAGGCAAAAGTCAAACATAAGGTAGAAGTGATGACTGCTGGTGCGCCTCCGCCTAGTGCAGTTCTTGAAAAAATGGAAGCTTTAGGCTTTAACGTGACGCATGTCTACGGTTTAACTGAGACCTATGGTCATGTTGTGCACTGTGCTTGGCAAGAAGAGTGGGATGACTTAGATTTACAAGCAAAGGCTGAGTTGAAGTCTTATCAAGGGGTACGCTTCCCGATGATGGAAGCACTCGCTGTTTTTGATCCAGAGACTATGCAAGCTGTACCTGCTGATGGTGAAACTATGGGGGAAATTATGGTGCGAGGTAACACCATTATGAAAGGCTATTTTAAAAATCCAGAAGCGACGGCTGCATCCATGAAAGATGGCTGGTTCCGTTCAGGAGATTTGGCAGTTGTACATCCTAATGGTTACGTGCAAATTAAAGATCGTTCTAAAGATATCATTATTTCTGGTGGTGAAAACGTATCTTCAGTTGAGGTTGAAGGGGTTTTGTATAAACACCCTGCCGTTGCTGCTGCTGCAGTGGTCGCCAAGCCAGATGAAAAGTGGGGCGAAGTGCCTTGTGCTTTTGTGGAGTTGCAGGATGCAACAGCGGACATCGCTTCAGAAGAAATCATCAACTTCTGTCGTGGTGAATTAGCTGGTTTTAAAACACCAAAGTATGTGGTTTTTGGAGAACTACCAAAGACTGCTACGGGAAAAATACAGAAGTACGAATTGAGAAAGCAAGCAAAGGAAATGAATTAAGAAAGCTTTTCAACTAGCTTTTCTAATAGGTGATGTGATGTCAGATCAAAACCATTACAGTAAAGAATTTTTGAGAGGGCTCGAGTGGATTTGGGGTGAAGGCTTTATGTCACCTGGAGGGGCTGCTGAAGTTGTTGCGATTCTGAAAGATATTGATATTTCAGGAAAACATGTTCTAGATATCGGCTGTGGTATTGCTGGTGTTGATATGCTTTTGGTTAAAGAACATGGTGCAGCACATGTTACAGGCATTGATATAGAGGCATCACTGGTTGAAGAGGGAAGAGCCAGAGTAGATAAAGCTGGTCTTACATCCCAGATAGATTTGCAAGTCGTTACATTTGGTAAACTTCCTTTTGATAGCACCACGTTTGATATGGTTTTTACTAAGGATTCACTGATACATGTTGAAGATAAATCGGAAATTTATAGTGAACTTCACAGAGTGTTAAACGAAGGTGGCTATCTTGCCATGAGTGATTGGTTTGGTTCTGATCAGCAAGCATCACCTGAATTTGAAGAATGGCTACGCATTGTTCAGTTAGATTTTAAAATGGGGACTATAGAGGTGGCGAAAGAGTTGATTGAGTCTATCGGTTTTGAAGTTGTTGAGTTTGAAGATAGAAACCACTGGTATCAAGACGAGATAAAAAATGAACTTGCCACTA
>CALGZD010000246.1 GCA_937934635.1 uncultured Deinococcales bacterium | reverse complement strand
TCATCGGTCTGTCGAACTCGTACAGCCAAGATATGCGAAAAATCCCAAGTACCATAATCTTCTTGGTTAAGTAGCAAATAGCCTTGTTCAAACGCAAACTTCAAGCGGTTTTCTACAACTTCTTCTTCGCTATCTTGTTCTGCTTCACTATTTTCTTCAATTTGAATAAGTTCAACCTGCTCAAGCACTTCATCGTTAAAAACAATTTCGAGGTTTTCAAGCACTGTATCTGTGCCTAAAAAATCTGTCCCAGTAGAACTCGTTTCTGTAAACCCAAAAGTTATCGTAAAAATAACAAGCAAAGATAGTAATAGTTTCATCAATAGTCATCTCCCCTACAAAAATACGATACCTAGAACAAAAATAAGATTTTGTCTTAAACACAACATGCTTTTGCTCTCTTAAATCACGGTCTTTATGGTCTCTGCCACCACAACCACTCACGCAAAGTCATGCCATTTAACTCATTCACTTCTTTCCACTGAGCAGCATAGTCTTTGCCAATATAGCGGTAGTGCCAAGGCTCATAGCTATAGCAAGTCTCTTCTTGTTTATCTTGTGGATAGCTCATTACAAAGCCATATTCCCAAGCCTTTTCACTCATCCACTTACCCGCAGGTGTCTCAGCCCAATCTTCCAAATCCCAAGGGGCTGGACCATCTTCACTGCGGAAATCAAGAACTGTACCTAGCTGATGCTCACTGTGTCCTGCCCTAGCACTAGTTAAGAGTGCGTTTTCCCTGCCTTCTTTTTCAACCCAATAATCAAATACACGCTTTTGATAACCGTATGAGCGATAGGCAGACTGTACAGCAATCGGATGCCCTAGCTCAGCAGCATCTTCACGCATTTGCTTAAGGTCATCAATCAATACCTCTTTGACTAAGCGTTCATCATCAAATCCTGCTTCTGTCAAAGCTACTAAATCTGTTGGTACATACTCAGCAGGTAGTTTATATTCAATATCCAAGACGCTCAACGCCCAGCTATCTGGTTTAGACAATGTGGTTGTAACATCTGCAAATGTGCAAGGTGGTAAGGCAAAGGCGGTAGGCATAAGCAAAAAGCTTGCTAGCAGCACAATGCTTAGATTTAAAAATACTTTTAAAATAAAACTCACCAAACTATTATCAGAGCTTCTTTAATGAGTTTCAAGCTAAATGAGTTTTAAGATGCAATCAAGATGCAATCAAGATGCAAAAGATACAGAATTAGTGACTACATAAACTAGCTATATAAACTAGCTATATAAACTAGCTATGTAAACTAGCTATATAGCCTGACGACACAAAACGTAAGTAGTCTGTAAAGCACCAAGCTTTAAGCTAAAACTTGTGGATAAGACATCAACATACTACACAATTCTTGGTGTTCCATATAATGCATCAGCCATAGAAATTAAACGAGCCTACAGACGCTTAGTTAAAGAACATCATCCAGATGTAAACCCAGACAACCCAGCATTTCAAAACATTCATCAGGCATTTGAAACACTCTACGACAGTAAAGCTCGCATTGCCTACAATGCCTCACTTAAAGCAGGAACACCCTTTGCATATACCAAGCCCAAAGCTACCCCACTTCCCACTTTTCATTATGTAGTCTTAGCTGCCTTAGCAATCGTCCTTATCCTCTTACCAGCAAATGGTAATTCAACCAATGGTCACGCTATAAACTATACAACGAACTATATAACCCGTTTGATATTTTTTGTCAGTCATGGCTTGTTCTCTAGCTTTTTGGTTGGGCGTAGTCACAAGCCTTTTAAAGGTGACCTTGTATTACTACCTGTCATCATCCTAGTTGTTCACGGCGCTGGCTCTCTTGTTTCTGGCTTAATCACCGTGATTATCAAAGGTTACATAAGTTACGCAAATGCCATCATTCAACTTAGTGGACTTTAAAACTAAGCCTTAAATGAGGCTAATTTTAATCAATGAAATAGCCTCCAAAAAACAGTTAAATCATTCTCAGAAATGACACTTTGAGACTAGCAATGCAACCAAGCAAGGCACAAACATTAAAGTCACTTCTTGCGCCCCTGACTACTTTACTTAATTCGATATAATTTGAAATTTATCTATTAAACAACCCTATGCCTATCTCAATTCATCCTGTTACATCCACAAAAACCAACACATACTATCTACTAAAATAATTTCTTTGTAAAACACTACGCCTTAGACTCAATTTTATGTATGGGGGTACTGATTATTACACTGTTCTTGGTTTGGACCATTACGCCACACCCAAGGAAATTAAGCAAGCGTATAGACGCTTAGCCAAAGAGCATCATCCTGATGTAAACCCAGACAATCCAGATGCCAGTTCACAATTTCAACAGATTAATGAAGCATACGAAACACTGTATAACAACGATAAACGTAGACTCTATGATACAGGTTTTGATGCCACCTTTAGAAACACTTATACAACTACTCATGCAGGTTCAGCACAAGACTTTCATGACTATAGATATTCTGATTATATGAATACTGGTTTTACCCAATCAGGCTTTACCCAGTCAGGCTTTACCCAGTCAGGCTATGGCTACCGAGATTTTGGTGCACATTCACATTTTGGTGCACATTCACAAAGCGTAAGGTATGAAGACACATCTTTTCTTCAAAAGGTGGCTAGTTATTTTAGAATTTCACTCAAAGATCTACCACCATTGCACTTTATAGTGTTGGCAGGTTTAGCGATTTGGCTACTTTTACTGCCTATTGATTCTAGTATGAGTCTTAGCAACATCACAAAAGTACCCATGCGGTTGACATTCTTTATTTTCCATGCGCTCGTTTCAAGCTACTGGGTTGAGCGAAGCTGTCACGGCTTAGAAAAAGGTTCTAGCTTATTAATCACAATGGTCATAACTACTAATATGGCTAGTTCATTAATTGCAGGTGGATTAGCTGTTGGCTTACAACTAGTTGTGGCGTTACTCTTTAACCTACCTCAATACATCATAGATGCTTGGAGTAAGGTCTAATACCCAATTCCGCTTAATTCATTAATTCATAAGCTGTTCTGATTTAAAAATCTAACTAGCTTTTCGTTCTAGGCGTTCCGCAATTTCAGGGATTTCACGCAGGAAGTCACCTGT
>CALGZD010000245.1 GCA_937934635.1 uncultured Deinococcales bacterium | reverse complement strand
TTGTAATAACTATAACGTTAACTATAACGTATAGCTGCATCCCACCCAAGGTTGAAAAGTAGATTTACGGCTGATGTGAAATAGAACTAAGCTTCAATGGTAGAAAAAGTTTGAATATCAATATGGCGTTGTTGCATGAATCAAACTGCAAGGCATAGCAAAGCCTAGCCACTATAGGAGGCTATATAGACACAGCATAGCTATCTGGTTTGGCAATATGAATCATCCTGTTAAGTATTTTTGCTTTGACTTTAACTTCTGCGACCTGATTATCGAATGTGTGAGAAAATGCCTTTGAACCGAAAGTAGATTTGAATCTGAACATGCCTGTTTCTGAAATAGACCGTCTATGGTAGTCGTGGTCTTCTTTCCACTTTTTATAACCTTTTTTGCGAATATAACGTAAGTTTTCATCTCTAGGATGAGGTGGTGCTTTACAATTACCATGTTGCCAAATAACAGCATTTTTACGAGGAGGAATAATTGCTTTAGCTTCACGTTCCTTAATAGCATCATAGCAATTGCTGTAGTCGTAACCACCGTCAGCACTCACTTGTTCTATCTCACCTTCAATAGCATCAATTAAGTCAGGTAGCATTTGACCATCAGTCTTATCATTTAAGGTTACTTCTAAAGCAAGAATCTCACTGGTTGATTCATCAAATGCTATATGTACTTTACGCCATGTTCGGCGTTTACTAGTACCATGCTTTCTTGTTTTCCATTCACCTTCGCCAAATATCTTGATGCCTGTCCCATCTATCACGACATGTCTAGCTTCTTTCACTTTCTTAATGGGTAGCTTTACCTCTAGTGTTGATAGTCGTCTGGAAACTGTACTATGATCTGGCACTCTCAAATCTATGTCCATCAGTGCCATGACTGATTTTACAAAACCTACTGCTTGACGCCCTGCAATTTTATATATACTTTTCACAACCACCACAGTTTCAATAGCTACATCACTGTAATAATTACTTGCCCCTCTTTTACCTGTCTTTTCTTGACTATGCCATTGCTCTATAACCTCTTCGCTAATCCAAAAACTGATACTTCCTCTTTGTTCTAGACCTGCGTTATAATCGCTCCAGTTGCGGACTTTGTATTTGTTTCCTTTTTTCTTCACAAACTAAATTTAACATTTACTGTCTGCAACTTTCTATTTATGCAACAACGCCATCTCGAACACCACTTTTCCTCTTACGATTAAACTCACGCTTTGGAGGCACTCAACCCCCAATCCTTTTTGTCAAAATCACGAACAAAGGGTATAGCCCCAAAACGACCTTTAAGATAACCTGTTCTTATATCTTTATCATAGCGAGGGGCAAATTCTTCCAATGAATATACCTCAGAGACACCAGTCTGACTCTTTTCTACAAACCAAATCTCATCTCGACGAAAAAACTTAAGGTTTAACAAACTCGCATCATGTGTAGTAACAATGAATTGGCTAAGTTCAGTCGTAGCATTGTCTAAAAATAACTGCATTATCTTACTACTTAATTCTGGATGTAAACTCCTATCAAGCTCATCAATAATATAGACTTTATCGTTCTGCACACCATCAACCAATGCAGGTAATAAATCCATTAAACGTTGAGTACCATCTGATTCTTCATTAATATTAAATAATATATCTTCATCAGTTGCACAAGCTGTGCAGCTATGACTCGTCATTAGTTTTTCTATTTTTACAGGTTGTTCATTATTTTCTTTACTTAAAAGATACCTAACGTCATCATTAGAACTTAAAATTCCTGTAGTATGTTCTTCAATTGTTCCTAAGAGCTTTTCTTTCACACTTTCAGGTACATCAATAACTTCATCTATGCTAACTTCCTTTAAATTAATTTCAGTAATACCTGTATTAAATTCTCGCAGTAATTTAAGGAGAGATTCTTTTAACTGATCACCACTTCTAATACTCAATTCTAAGCCATCAAATTTTGAATCAGGAAAAATGATTGTCAGTTTATCTCTAAACCAAAAATATACATCTCGAAAGTATTCAACGCTGCGCTCTATACATTCTGTTAAAAAAAGCTGATTTATTCTTGTTCCTTGAGCAACAAATCCTAAAAACTGTTCATCTTTACTATTTTCAAAAGCAACTTTCCCAAATTCAACATGCGTTTTACCATTAACAGTTTTACGTTCAAATAACATAATCTCTGTTGTTTTTCTTATCTCATACAGCCATTCACTCACAATCTCTTTAGGTGTTAGTTGAAAACCATACGCATATGCTCCCGATGCCGTAACAATCTCAAAAGAGAATTCCGAAACAGCACCTCTTGATTCATCATCTAACTTAAATTGGTTAAGCAATATGTTTTTTTGTGGCCTTGTTCCAGCTAATATGAGTTGTTTAGCAAAAGCAATTGACTTAATTAAATTTGACTTACCTGCTGCATTAGCACCATAAATAACGGCTGATCGAAGCAATCGTAAATCTTGTTGTGTTTTCTTAACATGCTCAGGATGCTGTTGCACCCTACCAGCAACCATAGAAAACTCAGCTTTTTCCTTAAAAGACAAAAAATTCTCTACAGAGAACCTAACT
>CALGZD010000244.1 GCA_937934635.1 uncultured Deinococcales bacterium | reverse complement strand
CTGAATCCATGTACCCCACTCAACGATGCTCACATCTGCCTCAATGCCAACTTCAGAAAGCATCTGAGCAATAACTTGACCTGTGCGCCTTTCGATGTTGTATGGCTCAGGAAGTTCAAAAGCTATTTCAAATCCATCAGCATATCCTGCTTCAGCAAGAAGTTCTTTCGCACGTTCTGGATTGTACGGATAGGTGTCTGATAAATCTACATAGTAAGGCTCAGATGGGCTCATATGCGTACCGATGACCGTACCAAAGCCACGCATAGCACCTTCAACGATTGCATCTTTATCAATTGCATGTGTGATTGCTTGACGAACTAAAGGATTAGCAAGTGGACCTCTGGTGTTATTCAGAGCCATGGTGATTTCTGTTGTTGCTGTTCCTTGGCTTAATTTAAGGTTATCAGCAGATTGCACCTGTAGTGCATTTTCAGGACTAAGTGCCACACCAATCATGTCAATGTCACCTGCACGAAGGGCAGCAATCTGCGTGTTGGTATCAGGAATAATTTTGTAGGTAACAGCATCTAAATAAGGTAGACCATCAATGTAATAGTCTTCGTTTTTTTCTAAACGAACTTCACTACCTTCAACATAATCAACAAACTTAAAGGGTCCAGTACCAATCGGTGTTGCACGTTGAGATTCTTGTAACTCTTCTGGATAAATCACTGAATCAGGTCTTGCTAAGTTGTAAAGCAAGCTAGCATTTGGCTGTGAAAGCGTGAACTGAACGGTATTACCATCAGCCAGTACCTCTTCAATTGACGTATAGTATTTGTTATTTACGTGACCTGAATCTGGGTCCATAGCACGTTCAAACTTAGCTACGACATCATCACCATTAAATTCACTGCCATCATGAAACATAACACCATCACGTAAAGAGAAGGTCCACGTTAAACCATCTTCAGAAACATCCCAGCTTTCAGCGAGTGCAGGTACAATGTTGCCGTCTCTGTCAAAACGTACTAAACCTTCGTAGACATTGTGGTAAACCACACGAGGAATCTCTTGAGATGTAGACACGGTTGGGTCCCAACCAGGTGGGTCTGCAACGATTGCTACGGTGACTTCGCCACCGTAAACAGGGTCTTGGGCTTCATCTTGGTTCTGGGCTTGGGAGAGGGAAACAATACAAAAAACTGATAGTAGGGCTAGGGTTAGGGCTCGAGCCATAAATATCCTCCTATAATACCAATTCCGCTTAAATCCTAAATAAAATTGGAGCACCTATATAGGTAGAATCCCAAGTTTAAAAGTATAAAACGGAATATGGTTGAGCACCTGACGCCTTACACTAATTAGTTCATTTAGGGTATTTTCGGACTCGGTATAAAACATACATTTCCGTTATATCATATCAAAGTTACAAGATACACATAAAATATGAGTCTAGTACACTAAACATAAAGTTTTAAATTGAATCTATAGGCTTTAAGCAACAGGCTTTAAGACCGTAAATCAGTTCCGTTATATAGCGACATCGCTTTTTGCATACCTTCTTGCAACAAGACTTCAATAGCATCAACAGACACGGTAATTACTTGCTGCATAAGCTGTTTCTCACCATTATGAAGTCTACCAAGTACCCAATCAGGAATCGGAGTATCGTCTTCAGGTCTACCAATACCAATTTTAAGACGATGAAAACCACTACCCATGTACTGTTCAATATCTTTAACGCCTCTTTGCCCCGCAGCACTACCACCCGTTTTAAAACGGATACGCCCCAAAGGTAAATCTAAATCATCTTGTACAACAAGTATGCTACTCGCTTGAATCTTAAAAATCTTTGCATACTCTTTTACTGCCTGCCCTGATAAGTTCATATAGGTCTGAGGTTTAATAAAGTAAATATCTTTGAGAACTGCTTCTTCAGACTTTAAACCACCGTCAAAACGTAAATCGTGACGCTTCGCAAAGGCATCAAGCACCATAAAACCCGCATTGTGCCTAGTTTGTTGATACTTTGCACCAGGATTACCCAAACCAACAATCAAGCGAATATCATTAGTAGATAAATCTAACGATAGGGCATCTTGAGACTGCTCACTCACAGTCTTGGGTCTTCCAAAAAATTTTTGAAAAAATTGAAACATCTACCTATAAAATGCTCTTAAAAATACTAAAATGATAACCGCACACCTTCAGAAAGTCGCACCAGCATCGGAAATATTCAGGATGATGTCGCTATATTATAGCATTTCCTCGTAACAACCCTACAGTCTAAGTAGGTTTGTTCTTACTCGTTACGAAGCTCACCGATTCCCTATTCGATTCCCTATTGTCGCAGTGAATCGTGGAACTGCTTATAAAGGATCATCCTCATTATTCTTGAAAAAAGAATGGAGAGCCTAAGCTCTCCATGAATATCAAATCATTAGACTTTAATATTGCTCAGGCTTTGATATGAATTAACCTTCATCTCCTGAAGCTTCTTCTTCAGCACTACTTTCACCAATAACTTCTGGCTCAGTAGCTCCGCCTTCTTCTTCTTCCTCTGCAAGTTTCGCAACACGAGAAGCAACAATTGTAAGAAGGGTCAACTCTGGATTATCCATCAACGTTGAACCTTCAGGCAACATATTTTCTACTTCAGAAATGTGCTTAACATCGCCAATTTCCATTTCAGAAATATCAATCTCGAAATTCTCAGGAATTAGACGTGGCAATACATCAATTGTAACCTCACGACGCTTGACGTCTAGCTGTCCACCTTCACGCACACCAGCAGCTGTACCTATATAATCAATACTCACTGCAACCTGTACAGTTTGACCACGGGTAATAGCATAAAAATCGATATGTTGAGGAAGACGCTTACGCTTGTTCATCTGAACTTGTTTGACCAGTACTTCAACCTCTGTACCTTCAATGTCTAGGTCAATAATGCCAGACTGACCTTGTTTACGAAATACTTTGTCAAATTCACGTAGATTAACGCTAACCTTTTCGTTCATTTCTTTGTTATAAACGATGGCAGGTAATACGCCTTCTCTACGAAGCGCATTAGGTTTTCCTGGACCACGCTTACTCGCTTCGAGTTTCATAGTTGCCTCCAAGGTAAGACTCTTTCATAATTTAATCGTAAAAAAGATTACCGATTACCAGGTGAGTCTTACAAGCCTTAACATTATGCGCTCAATATACGTTGAAGTAAATAAACAATATGGCAAAAGGGTGCATTCACCCACTGTATGCTGATTAAGTGGCATTTGCATTATTAATCCCAGCGCCACCGATTTCGTATTGATGTCCATGTTTCGTATTGATGTCCATGTTGAAGCTACTATCCCCTAAAGGTAATTCGCCCTAAACGGTAATTCGCCCTAAACAGTAATTCGCCTTAAACAGTAATTCGCCCTAAACGGCAATTCAAAAGCTCTTCTGACTGATAGAATCTGGTGCAATCTGATAGAACTTGGTGCAATCTAGTGGAATCTAGTGCAATCTTTTTTGCAACTGCTAAAGGTAGCCTGTTTTCGCACTTCGTTTGAAAACCGCCACTTAGAAAAAAGGTGCAACGTTTCAAGAAATGTCTTTCAAATTAGCTTTAGCTTAGTATCCAGTACTTAGCATCCAGTACTTAGCATCCAGTACTTGGCATCCAGTACTTGGCATCCAGTACAAGGATGCACTCGAATGCTATACTAACGATAAAATATCGGTCTAACTTAACGCATTTTAGTTATTTGTAAAGAATTTATGGCAATTTGCACCAACTTAGCGTTAACTTGACAGCAAGATATGAGGAGGTTGATATGAAACACACGTTCAAACAGTTAAAACAAGCACTAAAGCATCTGTTTATTGTAATATCCGCAAGTCTCTTTCTAACAGCTTGCACAGGCTTTGGTAACTATGCCATTTATCCAAACCAATACACTGATATTGCTACAACTAATACTGCGACAACTAACCCAAACAGTAACCCAGACAATCCATTTATTCCGTCTACAGAAGCAATAATCTTGCCTGCAACCATCGTGCTAGCTCCAGGATTTACTGCTAATTTTAGCAATGGCGTCTCCATGAGCTTCACTGAAGTATATGACAGTCGCTGCCCAAGCGGAGCAACGTGTGTTCAAGCAGGAGATGCACGTATTGAACTTCAACTTCTTCACAATAACCAAGTACAACGAACAACCTTGAGTACAGCAGGGCAACCGAATTCAATTTTGTTTCAAGGTCTTAACATTCAACTACATGAAATCCGCCCGTACCCTACTTTGAATCGTCCGACAAACCAAAATGATTTTAGAGTTATCCTCCACGCAGTAGAGCAGTAAGCTATAATAAAAAACTATGATTAAAACCCCTAAACCACGCATTATTCTTGATTGTGACCCAGGTCATGACGACGCTGTTGCTATTTTGTTTGCAGCGCAACATTGTGAAGTTTTAGCTGTTACTGCGGTGAGTGGCAATGTACCACTCAAACTAACCCAGCACAATGCTCGTCTTGTAACTCAACTATTGGAGCTGGATTTACCAGTCCATGCTGGTGCAAATCGTCCAATCACTGCTGAACCTCTACATGCTGAGTTTATCCATGGCGAATCTGGTTTAGGTGGTCCTGTTTTACCCCAACTCACCTATCCGCTTGCAAGTGAAGAAGCTGTTGCACATATCATCAAAACGATACGCACAGAAGATGATGTATGGTTAGTGCCTGTTGGACCTTTGACAAATATTGCTTTAGCCTTTAGGACCGCACCCGACATCATCAGTAAAATCAAAGGCATTTCTTTGATGGGTGGTGGCACATTTGGCAACGTCACACCGATGGCTGAATTTAATATTTATGCTGATCCTGAAGCTGCTGATATTGTTTTTAGTAGTGGTGCGCCTATCATCATGTGTGGTTTGGACTTAACCCATCAGTATATGGTTGACACCCAGACTATTACTGACATTCGGGCTGTAGGTAATACTGCTGCCACGTTCACAGCAGACTTGATGCAGTTTTTCTGCGATAAATACGAAGAGAAGTTTGGCATTCATGCTGGTCCTCTACACGACCCCTGCGCTGTCATGGCGATTACGCACCCTGAATTGTTCGGGCTCGAGCCCCGCCATGTCACCATCGAACTCACTGGTACGCACACCCGTGGCATGACAGTCATCGATGAGCGAGGCACAATAGATGCACAAAAAAGCAATGTACGCGTTGCTCAATCAATAGATCGAGACAAAGCTATCGACTTACTGATTGAAACAATAAAGCTCTACTAGCTCTCCTGCGAAGCTGCAATATACATCTTGTCACATCAAAATACGATATACTCATTTGCCTAGGCATTACTTAGGTAAACTACCGCACATATTGTTAATTTATAACCATATAATTTATAACCATATAATTTGTAACTAGAATGATTGAACTTAGAAACGTAACCAAAACCTATTCACGTGCCCACACCCACGCTATTAAAGACCTAAGCTTTCAAGTAAACGAAGGCGAGTTTATCTATATCACAGGTCATTCTGGTGCTGGCAAATCTACGGTTCTAGGGCTCATCTTGAGGCGTATCCTGCCAACTTCTGGTCAAGTTTTAGTTGCAGGACATGACATCAGCCAAATTCGACAAAGCCGCATTCCATACCTAAGGCGTAAAATTGGCATGGTCTTTCAAGACCACCGTTTGCTAAAAAATCTCAACGCACTCGACAATGTCACGTTTGCGCTCCGAGCTATCGGTGAAAACGAAGACCTAGAACAGCGCTCTCTAGCCATGCTGCGCCAAGTAGGTCTTGCCCACAAACGCAAAGCCTACCCTATGGAGCTTTCTTTAGGTGAACAACAACGTGTAGCCATAGCCAGAGCACTTGTCACCGACCCGCCTCTGCTACTTTGTGATGAACCCACAGGTAATCTAGATCCAAATACAAGTTGGGAAATCTTAGAGCTACTCAACGAGATTAATCTGAGTGGTACAACCATTTTAGTCGCAACCCATGCTCGTGAACTTGTTGACCAAATGCGCCGCCGTACCTTAGTATTGCGTAACGGTACAGTCGTCAGAGACGACGAAAGTGGCGGTTTTTCACTCTAAGCTATTGGCAAGATTGAGCCTATTTCTCAAACAAATTACTCTTTGCCCTGCACTAAACTACTTAATCTCAGCTAATTTCCACATATAATAGGCTTTGGAACAATATTTGAACGATTTTATGGTTTTTACTGTGTAATAACATATAATTTCTTATGGAGGAAACTAGAATGTCTACCAAAGTGTCTGACAATATAGCTATAAATCAATCTAGAAAACACATCATAAAAACAGTTTCTAGATTCGCAATACTTGTATTAGGAATATTTGTACTAAGTGGCTGCTTTCCCCAAGTAAGCTCAAACAATTCTCAAAACCTCTCTCGCTTTGCTGTAGGTCAGTACATCGGAAATTGGGAAATGACCTCACCAAGGACAGAACAATCGACTGCAACCTTAACCATCAATCAAGCTAGCAATGGCAGTCTTTTTGGCATACTCACTGATGCAACAAACGTCCGCCCAACCATTCAGCTTATTTGTAACCCACTCCAAAACACCCAACTTAGCTGCTTTTTAACAAGCCAAGGCTCAACAACATCGATGACAATGTCAGGTAATGTTGGTGATAGTGGCTTCACAGGACTTTGGCTAGCCAGAGACACTGAAGGAGAAAAAGAGGGAATCTTTAACTTCCAAAGAGTCGTCAGATAGTCCTCTAACGCATAACATCAAAAGTGAATCTCATAAGGCTGTTTATCTGAGTTGATAAGCAGCCTTTTTATGCATACCAACAGATTAATTTACAATGAGTTGCGTCTAAACGCATCAATACCTTAAATTTTATCGTAAGGTATTAAAACAAATGCTACGCTCTAAACAATGAATGGTAGCAGCGGTGAACGTATACAAATTTTAAATGATAATCAGGCACTTGAGTACCTCAAGTTATCTCTAACACCTGGACTCGGAGCTAGAAAGATAAAGATGCTCAGTGAGCATTTTGGCAATGCCGCAGCTATTCTTTCAGCAACGAATCAAGAGCTTGCTGAGGTTTCTGGAGTTGGTCCAAAACTTATACAGGCTATCAACGAACACCGAGATGATACTGAAGCAGAAAAAGAACTAAAACGCGCCAGTCACCTCGGTGTGGATATTATTTCTATTGTAGATAATCGCTATCCTCAAGCGCTGCGTCAAATCTTTGATCCACCACCTGTGATTTACGTTATGGGTGATTTACCTAAGCA
>CALGZD010000243.1 GCA_937934635.1 uncultured Deinococcales bacterium | reverse complement strand
TAGAGTAAGGGTGCGTCCCGCTCAAGGTTGAAACGTACATGACTATATCTATAAAGTTTCTACCATCGTCTGGGACGCACCTCGGCAGTTTATGAATGAACATAAAAACTGTTCATTACACTTCGTTTGAAAACATGCTATTCAGACTAAAACCATCTTTCAACCTGAAATGGGACGCACCCGTAGAGTAAGTAGTCTGCAACAGTGAATAGTCCGCAATGGTGACTTGTTGTATTGATGAAGAAGTTGTGACTGCTTAGGGTAGTATTATTCTGTCTCCTAACTATTGAGCTTTTTGTTGAAATGAAACCTATCAGGTGAATATCTGATAAGATAGGGGAACAATTTAAACAATGCCGTGTCCGAAACTATATGTAGTAAATGCGTTATGTAGTAAATGCGTTATGTAGTAAAAGAATACGTTAGAAGCGTCAGGTGCGTTAGTTTATTCTACTAGTTACCTGAACTACTACTTAAAAACACGTTTAGACTTTACTTTACAGCGGATTTAAGCGGAATTGTATAATACCGAAGCGAATTATAAATGTCATAATCACAAAGGTAGCAAAGCTTTGTAATCTCTGTGCACTTCGGTCCTAACAGTGACTGTTTCCACTGATTGATTATGACTTTCTTTTTTCAGCTTAGTAAAGCTCTTCCACGATTAACTGACCTAAGTCAGTTAATCGGCGAGCTTCGTAACAAGTAGGAACGAACTCATTTAGCATGGGGCAATATTACGTGGAAACGCTAGTATAAGAAGGTAAAACGATGTCAACTGTGAATTTCGACGCTAGATTTGATGATGGATTTGTGGACATTACAGATCCAGATATATATATAAAAGGTGTACCACACACGACCTTTAAACGTTTACGGGATGAAGCGCCAGTAAGTTGGACGCCTGAAAAAGATGGTCGTGGATTTTGGTCTATCACACGTTATGATGACATTATTGCTGTTAGTCAAAACAGTAAAGTGTTTTCTGTATCTAAAGGCATTCGTCTTGAAGACATGGATGAAGAAGAAACCCAAGCACGTTTGACGATGATGGAGCTTGATCCACCAGAGCATACTAATTATCGACGTTTGGTAAATCCACCTTTTTCAAGAGCTGCAGTACAGGCCTATGAAGGTGTATTGCGAGAGATGGCTAGGCAGGTCATTAATGAAGCAAAGTCAAACAATGAATTTGATTTTGTAGAAGATATTGCACGGAAAGTACCGATGCTCATGCTTGGTAAGCTTTTAGGTACACCAGATGAAGATGGACCGTGGTTAGTTGAAAAAGGTGATGCCTTGCTCGGCAATAGTGATCCTGAATTTACTGACTATCCTGTTGATTTGGTCGATACAGACGAGTATCGCCTTATGCCATTTCGTAGTCCTGCGGGGATGGAACTATTTGATTATGCAGCCAAGCAAGTGCAAGCAAGATTAGATAATCCAAAAGATGATGTTATTAGTAGGCTTTTGCAACCTTTGCGAGATGGGTCAAAGTTAGATGAACATGCATTTAAGAACTTCTTTACATTACTTGTTGCTGCTGGAAACGATACGACTAGGTATACTATGACGGTTGGACTTGACGCCTTGCTTGAGAATCCAGAGCAGCTTGCTGCGCTAAAAACGCATCCTGAGCTGATGGATAGTGCAGTTGAGGAAATGCTTCGTTGGGGAACCGTTACGATGCATTTTAGAAGAACAGCGATGGAAGATGTAGAGTTGAGAGGTCAAAAAATTAAGGCTGGTGACAAAATAATTATCTGGTATATTTCAGGCGATTATGATGAGAGAGAATTCGATGACCCCTTTAAGTTTGACATCAAGCGTTCTCCGAACAAGCATATGGCATTTGGTTTGAAGAGTCCACACAAGTGTTTGGGTGAGCATCTTGCACGTTTAGAAATTAAAGTGACTATGCAAGAATTGTTGCCGCAGCTTGCTAGCGTTGAACTCAATGGTATCCCCGAACGCTTACGGTCGAATTTCATCTCAGGCATCAAACATTTGCCTATTAAAGTTCAGTGGGTTTAGATCAGTGGGCTTAGATTAATGGGTCTAGATTAGTGAAAATAGCTTTTTTGCATCCGATTGAGTTTGAGGAGCTTATTGATAAGGTTGAGATAGATCCTATCAAGATGACCGAACTATTTGGAGAATATGATTTGGAATTTGAAGGACAGACCTTTGAGATTACACAGGGTGTGTGGCCATCAATAGATGAGTTTGATGCCTTTGTAATTACAGGCAGCCCGAATAGTGCGTATCAAGAACTGCCTTGGATTTTGCAGTTAGAGAAGCTCATTCAGGAGATTTATGCATCGGGCAAAAAACTTTTGGGTATTTGCTTTGGACATCAAATGATTGCAAAGGCGCTTGGAGGAGAGGTCAAAGATGCAAACGAGTGGCTTTTGGGGTTGCATGATATCAAGGTTTCAGTGCAAAAGCCTTGGATGCAGCCTTTTAAAGAAGATGCCTCGCTATATTTTATTAATCATGATCAGGTAAGCCAACTACCAGATGAAGCAGAGGTGTTGGCACACAATGCGAGTTGCCCACAGGGAATGTTTTGTGTTGGAAATCAGGTGTTTTGTGTGCAGGCACATCCTGAACAGAGTGAGGATTTTCTCAAGGTTGTGATTGATAGTTTAGAGGGGCACTTAGATGAGGGAGTTTTAGGCGAGGCTCGAGCCTCCCTAACACACCCCGCTGACCAAGCCCTTATGTTTAAGTGGATGGTTAAATTTCTACAAAACTAGCAACCAGATGTAGTACCTAAAGATAAAAAAGCAATTCCATCATGGTCCAAAAAGTCGTATGATTGAGCAAAGCACCAGCAGTTGCAAAAAAGATTCTATCAGCTAGCAAAACTTTCAAACTACCGTTTAAGGCATAGCAAGCTAAGGCATAGCGAGTTAAGGCATAGTAAGTTAAGGCATAGCAAGCTGAAAATATACATCAATACGAAATCGGTGGTGCTGGAATTGATAATGCAAATGTTACATAATATTCGTTAAATGATTGTTGAGGACACACAATGGACACCAATAAGATAAAAGATATGAGCGCAAAATACCAGATTCACCCAATGGGCAATCCGGGTACTTATGCAACAAATCCACCACAAGTTATCACCAAAGGTGAAGGGGTTTACATCACAGATATTGATGGCAAACGCCTTGTAGATGGTGTCGCAGGCTTATGGAATGTCAATGTGGGCTATGGTAGACAAGAAATTAAAGATGCCATTATGGCGCAGTTAGACGAGATTGCTTACTATTCTGCTTTTTCAGGTATGAGCAACATACCCTCAATTGAACTATCAGCAAAAATGATTAAAATGGCAGCCCAAGAAGATATGGCAAGAGTCATGTTTTCAAGCAATGGTTCAGATGCCGTAGAAACTGCACTAAAACTTTCTAGAAACTATTGGAAGGCTGTTGGTGAACCACAGCGCACTAAATTCTTTTCTCTAAAAGAGGGCTATCATGGTACACACATTGGTGGTGCTTCGGTGAATGGCAACGCTCGTTTCCGTGCTGCTTATGAACCACTGTTACCAAATTGTTTCCAAATAGATGCGCCTTGGCTTTATAGAAACCCATATACCGATAATCCTAAAGAATTAGGTGAGATGATTGCTCACTTGCTAGATAGAGAAATTCAAGCTCAAAATCCTGATACAGTTGCAGCATTTATAGCTGAACCGATCCAAGGTGCGGGTGGTGTAATTGTGCCACCAGAAAACTTCTGGCCACTTATCAGAGAAGTTTGTGATAAGCATGGTGTGCTTTTGATTGCTGATGAAGTGGTGACAGGCTATGGACGCTCAGGTACGATGTTCGGTGCACGTACTTGGGGTGTAAAACCAGATATGATGACACTGGCAAAAGGTATCACCTCTGGCTACGTTCCTCTTGGTGCAACGATGATCAACAAGCGCATGAATGATGCTATTGAAAAATCAGAACAACCAATCATGCATGGCTATACCTATGCAGGACACCCAGTATCTTGTGCAGCAGCAATTGCAAATCTTGAGATTATAGAAAAGGAAAATATTCCAAATAACGCTGCTGAAAACGGTGACTATTTCTTAAAGCGTTTAAGTGAACTTAAAGATAAGCACATGCTTGTCGGCGATGTTCGTGGTAAAGGGTTGATGTGTGCTGTTGAACTTGTCGCTAATCGCGAGACTAAACAACCACTTGCCCCAGAATTCTGTAAGCAGGTTGGTGCAATGTGTCAGGACGAAGGTGCAATGGTACGTGTTGGTAGCACTGGTGTTATCATTATGTCGCCCCCATTAGTGATAAACAAAGCAGAACTTGATGTGATTGTTGATGCGCTTGATAAGTCTTTGGAGAAAATCTCTGATTAAGAAGCTGTCTCAAAATAAGTCTATAGTTTAACTCAATTAACTCAAGTAAATTTGAATGCTATAGCACTCTGGGAGGTAGCTACTACATTATGAATCATGTCTTCATGTTGCGAGAAAGCTATTCTTCTCATAATTAGTCTGCAACTACAACCAATATAACCAATGCGATATGTAGCACTTAATTATTAAATTGCTATAATCAGGGTTTCCACGTAACAACTGTACACACTAATACCGAAGTGAATCATAAATGTCATAATCAAAATGTAGTAGCTATTTCCTAGAGTGTTATAGCTATTAATTGACCAAACTAAGCTATCAGGCATATCTCTAAAAAATTTAGTGTTTTTGATATATCTTCCTCAGTGAAACCGCACATCGTATTTAAAACCTTGGCATCAATTCATCAAAGAATAGACCATGCATACGCAAACGATACTCATCTTGACCAACTTCAATATCTAGATAAACATACTCTTCCCCATGCCCATTTGTATCTAGTAAAATTGCACGTCCACGAGAAGCTAAGTTTACACCTCCGCGCACAGGGGTATGCCCATAAACGCCAAACTTATGTTCACTATCTTCAAAAAAATCCTTATCCTCATAAATCCATCGACGACGATTCTGTAAGTAAAATGCATCATCGTAGGTGTTATGTTCTACATGGGGACCAACATGTGCAAAATGAATCCCCTCGCAAACGTATTCATAAGGCCAAGATTCAACCCATTCTCGTAAGTCAGGGTCAAGTTCATTACCTTGCTTCCATTCAAAATGAGCAATATCATCTGTACGCAATGGTCCTTGATCATAGCTAACAGCATTAAAATCATGATTGCCCATAAGGATAACCATATCGCCATCAGGTACTAAATCATAAAATGTTTTTAATTCATTGAGAAGTTGTTCGTGATATTCTTCAGATCTCCTGACATGATCAGGGTTATATTCATCATAATGTTCACCATCAACAATATCACTATAGCGCTGACGACTCTTAGCGTGAAATAAATCACCAAGCAAAACAAGTTTAACCTTGCCGCTAAGCATCAAATCGCTTGGTTGCTTATCATCAGTAGATAATCCAGCTTCTTTAAGGATTTTCCACATTTTTTTATCTTGTGTATGAATATCGCCAACAACTACCAAGCGCACGCTATAAGTCTCCTAGGTTCTTTCTGAAGTTTAGCGTAAAATGCCTGCAAAAACTAGATGCAAAATCCTCATAAATATCTACTTTTGTTTACCCTCAATTAATCTGAAAGATACGTGCAGAAGGGCAATCCTAAAACTTTCAAGTACACTACATCAACAAAAACACATGAGCAAAGACGCTGCATCAAAATTCTGATACAGCGTCTTCAATTTTGCTTTACCTAAAACCTTAGGGTTAACTTCCACATCACTGAAAAAGTTTAAGATACTAAATTCCTAAATTTCCATTTCTTAATCTAAGAAGAAAGCAGGGTCTTGAGCAACACCATTAATTCGAACTTCAAAATGCAAATGAGAACCAGTTGCCATACCCGAAGCACCAACTCGAGCTATTCTTTGACCTTCAACAACAGTTTCACCTG
>CALGZD010000242.1 GCA_937934635.1 uncultured Deinococcales bacterium | reverse complement strand
AGTTGTACGACTGACAGATAATTGCTCGGCAAGTTTTCGTTCTGAAGGGAGTTGGTCACCTGGTTGCAACTGCCCAGAATCCATGAGATCACTCAAACTATTGCAAAGCTGCAAATACAAAGGTGTTGCTGCTTTGCTATCGAGTTGAAAGATGGCATCTAGTTCTAGTTTTGCCCAGTCCATAAACCATTATGCGACTCAGAAGTAAACTATGCAATACCCAATCAAGAATTGGTTCTTGTGGTTATATCTGCAAACTGTATTAAATAAAGCCGTGCTAGCACTAATCTCTTTTGCCTTTGTCATGTCCATAACCCCTGGACCTAATAACATTATGCTTTCAGCATCAGGTGCGAACTATGGACTTCGCAGAACCATCCCCCACATGCTTGGCGTTTCGATTGGCTTTGCGTCACTTATCTTCTTTTGTGGTTTAGGCTTGGGTGCTGTCTTCGAGCAGTTTCCACTTATTCAAACTATTCTTAAGGTTGTGGGTTCACTATACCTACTTTATCTAGCTTACCGAATAGCAAAGGCATCCTTTTCAGATGATCATGAGGTTCGTAAGCCCTTCACCTTTTGGGAGGCAGCAGCCTTTCAATATGCGAACCCCAAAGCTTGGGTGATGGCACTAACTACCATGAGCACCTTAAGCATTCCCCATCCATCTTTTGTGATTAGTGCAGCACTAACTACGCTCATCGTAATCATTGTCAATTTACCGAGCATCACTGTGTGGGTGTTGTTTGGTCAGGCAATTGGGAAGTTGTTAAAACATAAACGTGCGTTGATTGTTTTTAATTTGGTCATGGCTGCGCTTTTGGTTGGAACTATTGTTTTTATTTTGCGCTAATTATGTGTACTATCTTTGCATATTATTAATGTTTGTAGCTTTATGAAAACAATCTTTAGCTATATATCATTCCCTTAAAAATCTTTTGTGCTATCAATCATATAAACACATTGCCCTAGCTAAAACTAGAACTAGCTATAGGGCAGATTTCCTATGATTTTTCACTAAATTATAAAAGTCAAAATTAAGGCTTTAACATTGGTTTAAAATTATTAGATCTATAACTCGTAAAGCGATTGGCGTATCAAACTCTCCACTAACGCCACAGCACAATCAAGGGGGCAAACATGAATATCAAAAGATGGTGGCAGCTAGCTATTTTGTTACTGATTATAGCCAGTAGCTTAGGCATATTAAGTAGTTGTAATCAAAATACTAAAGCTGTTAATAATTCTTCTACACATGGTCATGGTAAGTATGGAAACACATTTCAAACTGGTAAAGCTTATGAGACCCTCATGGCTCGAGCCAACCTCAATGACATGCGAAGTCTATCAGACAAAACAGCACTCGCTGAAGCACCACAAACCGAAGGCGAAGTCGATCTAGAAGCTTCGCTCAGACCTTTATTTGCAGGTTCACCACGTGTGGACATGAAGCTTCTGATTATCTCTTCTGAAACCAGCGATCCAAGTCTCCAAGCAGTCAGCTACTTTGCACGAGAAATCGGCATTCCTTTTGATGTGCTGATTGCTACCGAGGAAAACCTGACGCAAAATAAACTACTCAAAGCAAATGGCGATGGTAGATACCAAGGCATCATTCTGACTGAAGTCGGTCTGTCTTATAACAACAACGGTGTTTTCGAAAGTGCCTTCAGCACAGACGAGTGGAACTTACTCTGGCAATACGAGCGTGAATTTAATATCCGCCAAGTTGCCCTCAATGGTTTCCCAGGAACCTTTCCTGAAGACTACGGTCTAAGGTTCACAACTAGCCTTTCAGATCCAGTCAATGCAACGCTAACTAGTGACGGACAAGCTGTTTTTGAATCACTCAAGTCAGATGTTGTCATTCCTATCAACAATGCTTTTATCTTTCGTGCATCAACCTGTGGTGCAGCGTGTAGCAATGTAACTACAAAACCTTTGCTCAAAGACTCAACAGGTGCAGTACTAGCAGCACTAAGTACTACCTCAGATGGGCGTGAAGTTATCAGCATGACCTTTAGTCACAACAGCTTCCTAAGACATACTGGCTTGCTAATGTATGACCTCATTAGCTGGGTTACGGATGGCATTTTCATCGGTGAAAGACGTTACTACTTCTCGATTGACATCGATGACTGGTACTTAAAAAGTGAAATGTGGAACCCTGCAACTAACAGCATGTGGCCTGAAGACGAGTACCAATTTCGCATTGATGCACAAGACGCCTTTGCTGCTAGAGATGGTGTACTTGACTTAAGAAGCCGCTTTGCTTCTCCAGATTTTACCTATAACCAAGTCTTTAATGCTGACAAAGCAGAGCCCAATGCCACAAGAAACTGTGAAGCAGATGCGACACTCAGCGAAGCTACACTATGTGTTGCTGACTTCTTCCCATTCATCAGCCATACCTACACCCATGCCGAAATGGATTTTCTTGATTACGAAACAGCCAAGGGAGAATTTAATAACAACATCACCTTTGCTGAACCTAGACTTTCCACCTTTGAGAAAAAGTATGTTGTAACAGGTAAACACTCTGGTTTGGGTTGGTATAGATTGGCAGATGCGCCTACTGGTACGACTTGCCTTTATGATGTTGTACCTGGTGATCCTTTTTGCCAATTTGGTCTAGAGGCTTCAAACACTGAAATGCTCAGAGCAGCCGTAGACTTAGGCGTTGAGTACTTAGCAGCAAATAGAGGTTGGCAATCACACGAAGCAGACTGCGATAGTTGTTTGATAGAACACCCGCTCGAGCCACGCATCAAACTCGTTCCACGCTGGCCTACCAATATATTCTTCAATGCAAGCACACCTGAAGAAAACACTTCAGAGTTCAATTATCTCTATGGTCCACAAGGCCTCTTAAGGGATGACTTTGGTAACCCATTCTTTTCAACCAACAAAACATGGCAAGATATTATTGGCTTCGAAACAGATCTTGCCATTAGACACATCTTAGGCTTTTCACCCTACCCCCACTTCGTACACCAAGCCAATGTCCGTGAATACGAAGCAGGTCGCAGTCTCATCTATGACTTCTCTGAAGATGTCTTAAAAACCTATAGTGACTATTTCAACCTACCACTACTTTCACAAGACTGGCCACAGATTACAGATACGCTTGAAAAACGCACTAGCTTCTACTACGCTGGCGCAAGTGGTGTCATCAATAAACTGAATAACTCTGTAACGATTACCTCAAGCAACGGCGGAACAGTATTCGTCACAGGCGCAACTTTTGAAAACACATCAAGCTTTAGCTATGGCTCAAAAACAGTCAGTGAACTTAGCTTAGGTGCTGGTCAAAGCATTAGCAATATCGGTGATAATACTGGCGGTGAAACTGGTAGCGAGACAGGTAGTGAAACTGGCGGTGAGACTGGTGGTAATCCAGGTAACGTACCAGAACCAGGCAACCTACTTACCAACGGAGACTTTGAAACTAACCTAACCGCATGGAGTAACTGTGGTACGGGTCAATCAATCAACACAACGGATGCCTACGAAGGTGCGAAGGCAATCAACCTAAAAGAAAATGCTGGCGCTGGTGCTTGCCTTTTCCAAGAAGTTGATGCAATTGCAGGTACAACCTACACCTTCAGTTGCTTTGCAAAACGCAACATCAACAACGCTTGG
>CALGZD010000241.1 GCA_937934635.1 uncultured Deinococcales bacterium | reverse complement strand
AAGTCAAGTGTATGACTACTTTCCACACCCACATATTTGTACATAACAACTTCGTAGTCAGGATGATGGCGACTGGTTATTCTATCTACAGTTTGCTCTTCACTCATGATTTCTTCCCATCAAGCAACTCGACCTGTACATCACCTGCGTTGTCTCCCGAGCGCTCGAGCCATACCTCTGGCAGTTCATCTTTACGCATAGCTTCTAACAGCATTTGACAACGTTTCTTACCAACTTTTTCAAAGTAGTCATCATTAACTTGAAGCACTGGCGCAGTTGTACAAGAGCCTAAGCATTCAACCTTCTGAATGCTAAAACGACCTTCTTTGTCAGTCTCGCCATTCACCAAGCCAGTCTCTTCAGAGATGTAGTCATACATCTCATCAGCACCCGCCAAAGAACAACTCAATGTTGAACAAATTTGTAAATGATATTTACCAATTGGCTCAGCGTGGTAGGTGCTGTAAAAACTCATCACACCTTTGACTTCAGTACCACTGATGCCAACAATCTCGCCAATTTCATGCATACGTGCTTCACTCACATAGCGCTCGGTTCGCTGTACTTCCCACAACAAGGGCATGACAGCGCTACGACGACCATAGTCAGGATAGCGACCAAGGATTTCTTCTAAGATTTCTTGCTTATCTGCAAAAAAACCTTTAACAGTTGTTTGAGGTTCTAAAGTTGCGCTCATGGTATCCCGCACTAGGCTATTAGCAGTCTAAACTACAAACAGCCTAAGTGCTTGCGCCTCCTTCTCCTTGCTGGAAATTTTTTTGTTGGAAATTTCTTTTTTCATAAATCTCTTCACAAGCTACGACAACACCAACTAATGCGCCAATAACAAGCCAGAGAACACTATTTTTTGTTAGCCATATGCCTATCGGTAGAGATAGAAGCATACAAAGCGGTACAGCTTTAAGAAAAGGAATGAGTTCTAATTGCCTAACATCCCAATCACCATACTCTTTATATCTGACTTCTTGATATCTAGTCTCTTTATCTCTATTCTCTAACATAAGCATCTATAAGTTGATATTTACTTATCAACATCTCCCATAACAGGATCAAGCGTTGCGATGTTCACAACCAAATCCGCAAAAAGTCCATCTATCGAGGCTGGTTCTAAACTCTGCAAATTGATAAGACTTGGTACACGCACCTTCACACGGTAAGGCATAGAACCACCATCAGAGACAATGAAGTAGCCAAGCTCACCCCTTGCACTTTCAGTCGGAACATAAACATTGCCTTTAGGTGGATGGAAGCCTTCAGTCACAAGTTTAAAGTGGAAAATAACTGCTTCCATTGAGTTTTCAAGCTCGCTGCGTGGTGGTAAAGAAACTTTTCTGTTTGGGTCTTTAACAGGACCACCTTCAAGTTGGTCAAGTGCTTGCTCAATAATCTTCAAGCTCTCGCCCATCTCTTCAAAACGCATCATAAAGCGTGTATAGGCGTCACCCACATCTGAGGTAGGCACATTAAAATCATAGTTTTCATAGCCACTATAAGGTTGTGCTTTTCTAAAGTCGAGATTAACACCTGAAGCTCTTAAGCTTGGACCTGTTAGTGCATAATCAAGTGCTTGCTCACGACTAATAACACCCATTTTTTTAGTACGGCTTGTAAAAATATCGTTTTTCACAAACATAGTTGCATACTGGTCCATCATGCGAGGGAATTCGTTGATAAACTCTCTCGTTTTCTCTTCAAAACCTTCAGGAATATCACGGCTAAGACCACCAACACGGAAGTAGCCGTAGTTCATACGGACACCACAAACCATCTCAAATAAATCAAGAATCGTTTCACGCTCTCTAAAGGTGTAGAAAAGTAGTGTGAGTGCGCCCATATCTAAAATGCCTGTACCAAAAAATACGAGGTGGCTAGCAAGACGGTTAAGTTCTGTAAGAATGACTCTGACTTGCTGAGCACGAACTGGCACTTCTGAGCCAATCAATTTCTCTACAGAAAGCACGTATGCCATGTCATGACCAAAGCCATGCAAATAATCCATGCGATTAGAGTAGGTCACACACTGTTGGTAAGTACGGTGCTCCATCGTTTTTTCAAAACCAGTATGAAGGTAACCAATTTGTGGCTTAATACGCTTAACACGCTCGCCATCCATATCTACAACAAGGCGCAAAACACCGTGAGTACTTGGGTGCTGCGGACCTACATTAAGGCGCATGAGCTTGGTTTCAAACTCTTGTCCTGATTTACTCTTTTCGGTTAATTCAATCGCTGGCATCAGTTAGCACCCCCTTTAGATTTACTAGACTGGCGTCCCATAGAGGGTTTAGATAACCTATCGCTTTGACCTGTCATACCCGCACGAAAGCTAGCAGGGTCAAGAAAGCGACCATCATTAAACAAAGTTGGGCTTTCACCAATTGGGAAGTCCTTACGAAGCGGATGCCCGTCTAAATCTTCTGGTGTGATGAGCTTGCGTAGGTCTGGGTGTCCTTCAAATTCAACACCATACATATCGTAAGTTTCACGTTCCATGAAGTTGGCACCGCGCCATAAATGCGTGATAGTTGGTAATGACTCACCATCATTGAGCCTAACCCAAATAAAAATACGCTCATTGGCTTCTGTACTGTATAGGTTGTAACCAACCGCAAAACGCTTAGCTCTATGCTGTGGATAATTTAAATAGTCAATACCAAAAATGTCTGAAAGCATGTCAAAGCCTGAGGCTTTCGCTTGAGTAACGGCATTTACAATATTTTCGGTTTCAACAAAAATATTTTTTAGACCGTTCTCTTCGTTATTTTCGGTAACGATCGCACCTAGTTGTGTCGTGAGTGTGTCTACAATACTCATCTTCAGACTAGCCTTAGCCTTTCCATGCCTGAACCATTGGTAACTCGACACCATTTTGGTCAAAAGCTTCACCACGCACTTTTTTCTGAAGCTGCATAACTGCATAGATTAAAGCTTCTGGACGTGGTGGACAACCTGGTACGAAGATATCGACAGGTATCACTGAATCTACGTTCTGCACTACGGCATAGTTATTGAACATACCACCAGATGACGCACATGCACCCATGCTAATTACCCATTTGGGGTCTGGCATCTGGTCATAAACACGGCGAGTAATCGGTGCCATTTTTTTAGATAAGCGCCCTGCTACAATCATTACATCTGCCTGACGAGGACTCGCTTGAAACACCTCTGAACCAAAACGTGCAAGGTCATTACGAGCATTGGTTGATTGCATCATCTCAATAGCACAACAAGCCAAACCAAAAGTAGCTGGCCAGAGGCTGTTTGAACGTCCCCAAGCTACAAGCTTTTCTAGTGAAGTGAAGAGAATACCTTCGTTCTCGAGCTCCTGAACATCTTTTTCAAATAAATCGAGTAGCGCCATAAACTATCTCCAATCCAATACGCCTTTGCGAAGGATATAAACATAGCCTACGACTAGGATAAATACAAAAATAATCGCTTGTACAAAAAGGAACTGGGGTGCTGCATTGAACTTCACAGCCAGTGGGTACAAAAAAGCTGCCTCAATATCAAAAAGGATAAAGAGCATGGCAACCAAGTAAAAGTGAACAGGAAAGCGCTCACGTGCAGTACTCTCAATAGGGTTACCTGATTCGTAGGCTTCTAACTTTACATCGTGTCCTTTTTTTGGGCCAAGAATGGCACCTACGATTAGTGCCAAAGCACCGATGGTTCCTGCTGCTAGAAACAGCATGAGGAGGTGACTATACATGGTTTATCTGCACGCCTTTCTCTTACTTAATAAAAATAGTTTTTCAATCTATGTTCAAGACTCAGATTTTGAGACTCCAGCTTTAAAGCTAAAGGTTTAAAACTCACGGCTTGAAGCTTAAACACAGCAATATCTAGTTGTATGTGGATGATTTCAGTAGCACGATAAACTTAAACAATTCACTTCAGTAAAGAGCAGACACTATGACAAAGTCATGAAGAATTTCTGTATTTTCACTCATGTGAACTTGTGCTACATTTCACAATCAAACCAGCCCAAATTCTAGCACTTTTGGAATTTAAATTACAGTATCCCATGACCCCAAAAATAACAGCTATGTCTGTAAAATGCGAGTAATACCGAAGTGAATCATGGATGTCATAGTCACAAACATAGCAAAGTTTCGTAATTTGTGTGCCCTTCGGTTCTAAAGGCAACTTTTTCTGCTGATTGATTATGACTTTCTTCTTTCAGTTTAGTATAATATCTATTCCGCTTAACTCGCTAATTAATTCGAAGTGTTCAAAAGTTAAGGAATAAGTTAAGGAATCTAAGCATGTTGCGGAATAAACTAACGCACTTGACGATTCAAACTGGTTACTTTGTTAGTGATGTTTTCGGACTCAATATAACGTTTCCACGTAATATTGACCCATGCTAAATAAGTTCGTTCCTACTCGTTAGGAAGCTCGCGGATTAACTGACTTAGCTCAGTTAATCGTGGAAGAGCTTTGTAGTGTTTTCAAAAAATACAAAAACATTAGAGAAATCACAACACAACTATAGTGATTTCCAATCAAAACGAATGCTTTAAGCTCTACATTCTAAGTGTGTCTGGCGGGGGATACCTGCGGGGAAAGGACCACAAATGAAAAAAATATGTACTTCAGTGCTAACAGTCGTTGCACTTTCGACTGTTGGTTTAGCTGAAAATATAGATTATGGCTTTCAAGGAACGGTAGCGTATCAAGAAGGTATTACGACTGAAAGCATTCACAATTTTGGCATTGTTCAGGAAGTTGATGCAATAACTGCTGCTCAGTACTATGGAAAGCGTTTAGATACACCGTTATCAGTAGAGCTAGCTACCTATAACAACTATGTTGTTTGGCAAGTAGTGTTTGCTGACGGCTCTTTTTATGTTGATATCAATAATCCTACGCTTGTTGTGATATCACCAGTAGCAAGTGCTGTTGTTTCAACAGACGTACATCATGCACCAGAAGTAACAATGATGGTAACACCTGATATGCCAGTAGTTGTTTCAGAAGCTGTTGTTGAAACTATAGAAGTCGTTACCGAGACAGTATTGCCTTTTCAGCAGGAAGTCGTGAACCAAGTTGTAAGTGAAGCAACTGTGCTAGCGGTTGCCGAAAATACTGTTGCCAACCCAGCTTATGTTGATATGACTATGGGGTTTGATGTAGCAATATCTTTTGCAGATACGGATACTGAAGCTCCAGTAGCTACAGGTGTTGTAACTCACGATGTAGTTTATGATGCTGAAGGCTACGATGCTAATGGCTTTGATGCTGAGGGCTACAACCGAGAAGGTTACAACGCTAGTGGTTATGACCGAGAGGGCTACGACCGAGAAGGCTACAACGCAGAGGGCTACGACCGAGACGGTTACTATAAGTACACGGTTGTGAATGATGCTCCTGTTGTAGTTGATAATACTGTTGTAATTGACACTAGTACAGACATGGTTAGTGCTATGTATGATGCCGAAGGCTATGACCAATATGGTTTTGATGCTGAGGGCTATAACCGAGAAGGTTACAACGCTAGTGGTTATGACCGAGAGGGTTACGACCGTGAAGGCTACAA
>CALGZD010000240.1 GCA_937934635.1 uncultured Deinococcales bacterium | reverse complement strand
CTTTTAATGCGCTTCTTTTAATGCGCTTCTTTTAATGCGCTTCTTTTAATGCGCTTCTTGCACTGTACTTCTTGCACTGTACTTCTTGTAATATGACTTTGGAAATAACCAACATACTAGGATATCAATCGATTACGCTTAAGCAGTTTAGCTAACTATGTCTCAAATAAACCCCTACCTTGTAATAAAATTGCTGAAATATCAGCATACTTCCTTAAAACAATGATTTTTCGTGATACTCTTACCACTTCTGGCATTCCCACTTCTGGCATTCCCACTTCTGGCATTCCCACTTCTTGTTTTGAGTCCTTTGGTACTAAAAACAGTGTTAAACAAAACAGCGTCAAGCAAAACAGTGTTAAACAAAACAGCGTTAAACAAAACATCAAGAGCAGCATCAAAAATAGCATTAAAGATAGTATTAAAAATAGCGTCAAATTAGGTCTTTTAAGTTCATTAGCTTTTTTGCTTACTGCTTGCGTTCCAAATCTTGATTTATTCGACTCAGCGCCTCCTGTTGAGTCTGTTAGTCTTTTCTCGCAAACCCTTGATTTACAAATTACGCAAGCTCAGCTTACAAAGCTAAACCCACCAGGTGTAAACAGCAGTAGCGTCGGTGCAACTATGAATTTATACGTTGGCTTTGATGTGCTTAATGGTTCTGAAAACTTTGTAAATTTAAGGGACGTTGACTATACCGTTTACCTTTCTGGCTATCAGGTCGATGGTGGACGCTTATCAACCGAACGATTAGGTATAAGTGAAGGTGGTAGACAACACTTTGAATTCCCAATTAATTTAAATATTCAGAACAATCCTGAGCTGCTCAACCAAGCTTTACAAATTTTGGATGGTAACACTGTTCAAATGCGAGTTCGTGTGAAAGCCACAACTGAAGATGATTTACGACAAGACCTCCAAGCTATTAGCGCTACAACGTCTTCAACTACAATTACTACACCAAATATACAGGTAGTAAGCATAGGCTTGTTAAATGCGAATCAGCTTTCCTTAAAGCTAGAAGCAGAGAACACGGGTGGTGTTGGTTATGTTCTTAGTAGTCAACGATTCACCTTAAGACAAAATACTTTGTCAGTTGCACGGGGCGATATTTTTAATGTCCAAGTTCCTGCACAAACAACGACTGGTTTTGAAATCATTCTTGATCTTGATAATAGCTTTGATACGTCACTTAATATCGACGTTTCAAGTAATTGGTTGTTTGATGTTTTAGGTGCGGGTAGTTTTAGATTTGAAGACTGGTTTTTAAGGACGAGGCTTTAGGTTTGGGACCTCTAGTAGTCACCCTTAAATGACACATTTACATACATTCAATATTGCAATCTATAATCTTATGAGTTGGTGAACCAACTTGATTCAACCAAATCCATAACACATATCTTTAAAGACTATAGTTTTTATCTAAATAACGGCAATGTTGTCGCAAAATTCACTAAAAAGAAAGGTGTACTGCATACGGTATACCAAAAGGATTAAGACTTAACTATCTTTTTCTGTTGTTCATGTATCTAAACAGGCAGCAAATAGGCAGCAAATAGGCACCAAATAGGCACAATGCCCAAAAACTTTCTGTTAAACTCTTGCCACTATGGCGAGAATACTTGTGACCGACACAGTACAACTAGGTGAAGCGACCTATCCAGATATTCAAGTAGATTACAAACCAAATATTGAGCGTGAAGATTTGCTTGGTATTGTGGCTGAGTATGATGGCATCATTACGCGGAGTCGTACAAAAGTCGATGCTGAGTTAATTGATGCTGCTACCAACCTTACTGTCATTGGTCGTGGTGGCGTTGGTGTTGACAACATTGATTTAGACGCTGCTAGTCGCCGTGGCATTTTGGTGCTTAATGCACCAGAAGCAAACAATGTATCTGCTGCTGAACTTGCTATGGCACTAATGCTCTCTGCTGCTCGTGGGGTGAATCGTAGTGACAAGCTTACCCGTGAGGGGGTTTGGGATAGAAAATACTTAGGGCGTGAACTGAAAGATAGCCGTTTAGCGATTGTTGGCTTGGGGCGCATCGGCACGCTTGTGGCGAGACGGGCACAGGGTATGGGTATGACGGTTATGGCTTACGACCCGTACATCTCGCCAAAACATGCCGAACAAAATAATGTTGAGCTATTTAGTAATTTAAAAGAAATGCTTGTAAAGGCAGACTTTCTAACTGTGCATACGCCTCTTACTGATGAAACCAAAGGCATCATCGGCAAAGCTGAGCTTGCTTGCTTGCCAAATCATGCTGTAGTAGTGAATGCTGCTAGAGGTGGCATTGTTGATGAAGTAGCACTTGCTGAGGTACTCAAAAATAATGAGATTTTCGCAGCAGGTTTAGACGTTTTTGTCTCTGAGCCGCCTAGTGTTGACCATCCACTTTTGCAACTAGATAACCTTGCGATAACAGCGCACTTGGGTGCGAATACGCAAGAAGCCCAAGAGCGGGTTGGTTCAGAGATTTTAGAGCGCACAGCCAAAGCACTGATGGGTGATGTGAGTAAGGGCGCTGTGAATGCGCCGAGTCTTTCCAAAGATGTTATGGAGCGCCTTGGACCATATTTAGAACTTGCAGAGTCGATGGGTAAAATGGTTTCTCAGCTTAGCTCAGGACGCATACAAGAACTAAAAGTTGAAGTAAATGGTGACTTTGCTGATGACCCAGCACCAGTCGTTGTGGCAGCTATTAAGGGTGTGCTCGAGCCCATCCTGACAGACCCACCAAATTACATTAACGCTGGAGCAATCGCCAAAGAGCGTGGCATATCTGTTTCACGAGTAGATGGTTCTGATGACAAAGGCTATACCCAGTATGTAGAAGTTACAGCCATCACAGACGATGAAAATGCCTGTGTTGGCGGTACAGTCTTAGCAGATACTCCAAGAGTGGTTAGCATCAACAATTTTACAATTGAAGTTAAACCCGAAGGTACCATGCTTATTTGCACAAACTACGACAAGCCAGGTGCGGTCGGAAAAGTCGGTACGGTATTAGGCAATGCAAATATCAACATTTCTTTCATGCAGCTCTCTCGTGTAGGGGCGGATGGTAAGGCATTGTTTGTATTGGCACTTGACCATGCACCAGACGAACAAATTATTGAAGAACTACAAAACTTACCTGATACGCTCAGTAGCCTTGATGTTGTAAAGGTCTAAATAGTAAAAGTCTAATATCTATCATGCCTAAAACACGCTTATACACACCAGGTCCAGTTGAAACACCACCCGAAGTTCTCAATGCTGCTTCAGGTGCAATGCTGCACCACAGAAGTAGTGCTTTTGTAGACATTTTTCTTGAAACTAGAAGTCGTCTGGCAGAGATGGCTAATGTAGCAGGGGAAGATGTCATTATCTTAGCTGCATCGGGGTCTGCTGCTTTTGAAGCGGGTTTAATCAACACGGTGCCTGTTGGTTCAAAAGTGTTGAGTATCAACGCAGGGAAATTTGGTGAGCGCTGGTTTAAGGTTGCAACCAGCTATGGCTATGAAGTTATCGAATACAAGCTTGAATGGGGTAAGGTTGCCGACCCTGAAGAAGTAAAACGCTTGCTAAATGAACATCCTGATTGTGCTGCACTCATGACTACACATTCAGAAACATCCACAGGTGCATTGCACGATGTTGCTGCTATTAGTAAGGCAGCAAAGGAAATCATTCCCGATATTTTTGTTTTAGTCGATTGCGTAACAAGCCTAGGTGTTTGCAATGTTGATCCACATGGCTGGAATATAGATGGTATGTTCTCAGGTTCACAAAAAGGCTTGATGTCGCCCCCTGGCTTGGCTTTTGCGTGGTTGAGCGAACGAGCTTGGAGTTCGGTCGAGAATCTCAATAGTTTTTTCTATATGGATTTACGCAAAGAACGTACAGCACAACAAAAAGGTCAAACGGCATATACCGCTGCTGTTGGGCTAGTTCAGTCATTGAACGTTGCACTAGAAATGCTTTTAGCTGAAGGTAAAGAAACAGTTTGGGAACGCCGTGAACGCATGAATCAGGCGATTATAGAAGCTGCTGTATCAATGGGTTGTACGCCATTTGCAGAACGTACGAGCCCTGCTGTGGCAGCATTACGTTCTCCAGAGGGTTTGGCTGCACCTGATATTGTTAAAGGTTTTGCCAAACGTGGCATGACGATTGCAGGTGGTCAGGACCATGCTAAGCCGTACCTTTTCAGACCTTCTGTCATGGGCTACGCAGATACCTATGATGTGATTACGGTTGTTGCTGCCCTTGAGGATGTTTTGCGTGAGTTAGGGCAAGATATTCGCTATGGTGAAGCTGTAGCAGTGGCAATGGAATATTTGAATCAAAAATCATAAAGCACATAAGGCAAGGTGTCTAAGCTAAGACACGGTATCTAAGGCACGGTATCTAAGGCACGGTATCTAAGGCACGGTATCTAAGGCACGGTATCTAAGGCAGGGTATCTAAAGCAAAGCATTAACTTGCAAAAAAGTGATTTGATATTTAGAGCAGTCTAAAGTGTTTTTCCTATCTATGATACCCCATAGAATCTTACATGCAGAATCTTACATGCAGAATCTTATCCCACAGAATCTTATCCCACAGAATCTCACATGTAGAATCTTATCCCACAGAATCTCACAT
>CALGZD010000239.1 GCA_937934635.1 uncultured Deinococcales bacterium | reverse complement strand
TTTCCATTTCTTAATCTAAGAAGAAAGCAGGGTCTTGAGCAACACCATTAATTCGAACTTCAAAATGCAAATGAGAACCAGTTGCCATACCCGAAGCACCAACTCGAGCTATTCTTTGACCTTCAACAACAGTTTCACCTGTTTGTACAAGTAACTCTGAAGCGTGAGCATAATATGTTTCCATATTGCCATTTGTCACAACTACAAGGTTGCCATAACCACCTTGCCACCCGCTAAAAGTAACTTTACCACCTACAGCAGAATGGATGAAATCACCTGTATGACCATCGATATCCATCCCTGTATGATTGCGAAGGTTTTTACCATTAACCACTAAGCTACGCCAACCAAAATTAGATGTGATTGTGCCCCTTATAGGCCAAGAAATTTTTGAATCACTAGAACGCTGTTGAAAGCTAGACGTGGCAGCTAATACATCGTTAGCCGACGGTACTTGTAACACCTGTCCAGCCCTAATATATGAACCTCGAATTCGATTTTCAGCAGCAATACTATCAACAGAAGTTCTATAACGCTGTGCAATCGCTATAAGCGTATCGCCCTTTTGTACCGTATAGGTAGCCACAGCACTTGCGCCTTGATCCGCTTGTGATGAGCTTGCTAACAGTTCTCGTGCATAGTGTTCTGGAATATTTAAATTATAACCAATAGATAAAATGCCTGTTGGCGAGATACTATTAAAAGAAGCAATTTCGTCAATGGAAACACCGTATCGACTAGCGATTGAACTAAGCGTATCTCCTTTACGAACTGCATATATTAACGGTTCAGGTGCTGGAACCTTATCAGTAGCAGCAAGATACAATGTTTGACCCGGATGTATAGTCGAACCATATAAGTTATTAAACGCAATCAGCGTATCAATCGACATACCATAGGCATAGGCAATGTTATACAAGGTATCACCAGATCGAACAGTATATGTTTCTGGCATTTCCTCTTCAGTAACCGATGCAATAAGATCTCCATTTACATTATAGGGTAAACGTAAACGATCGCCAGCAAAAATCCTATGTCCGCTAAGATTATTTACACGCATTAAGGCATTAACAGTAGTATCGTAGCGTTTCGCAATCGCATCAAGTGAATCACCACGCCGAACTGTGAAGTACTGCAGCTCACCATCGACTTCGAGGCTACGATTAGGATTAACGAAAAGAACATCTCCAACCTGTAAATCTATTGACGCAAGATGGTTAAGTGCCATCACATGTTCAACAGATTGTCCAAACTCAGCGGCAATCGCATCCAGCGTATCTTTTGGTTGAACAATTACCGTTTCAAGTTCAGATTGCAAAAATAAACCGGTTGCTTCATTAGCAGCAACCGACAATCCAGGTACAGTGTTTCCTTCAGATTCAACACTAACTAAAGCAGAGGTATCTGCAACAATTAGCTTTTGCCCCTCAACAAGTCGAGGACTCGATAAATTATTCAAATCCATTAGTGAACGAAGGCTAACATTACGACTTGCAGCTATATCACTTAGTTTTTGACCTTGTGCTACTGTAATCAGCTCAACATCATCAATCTGCAACAAGTTCCTATTGACAATTAGGTATTGTCCTACTTCTACACGTGCAGAAGAGAGATTATTGAGTGATCGAATATCACTCAAGCTCATACCATATGTAGCTGCAATGCTACTGAGACTATCATTTTCTTGAACAACGACTAATGGCAGATAGTCATAATCACTTTGCTCTGTCAAAAGGCTCTCAGCACTTGCCTTAGCTCGAGCCTCAAGCATCTCCAAATCCATTACAGGCACACGTATCTTTTGCCCCAACATAATTCTAGTGCTTGTTAGGTTATTAAGCCTTACAAGCTCAGCCTGAGAAATACCATAGTGTTCAGCGATTTCACTTACTGAATCACCCCATTGTACTTCTATTTCCTGAAACTTAGTCTCTGCAACACTTTCTGCAAAAGCATACCCAAATAAAAGGCAAAAGCTAAGCACTATAACTGTTAGAACAAACTTAAAAGAAGGACTAGAGTCGTAAAAACAACGTCTTAATCTACCACTCTTCTTGGCATCTTTAGACCTGCTATTTTTTGAACCATTTAGCGTAGACGCTTTATCAACTGACGCTTTGTAAATTACGTAACTTTCATCACTACAGGACGTACGTAACAAGACCTGTTCACCTCACTAACACTACTTCTATACATAAAAAGACAGCTTTGATTCTGAAATAACTACTATTAATTTCAGTTTCCCTAATCAAATCTATCTATGACCTGATATTCAATCAAAATACATACATAAACTTAAAATATGAAGAACAAAAAAACTTGGAAAATTCTCATTCTAGTAAATTCTCATTCTAGTTAAAACACCTAAAATGAACTGTTTAGATTCAAACAACCTTTAATAATGCTTAATTAACATCCCTAATTAACGATGATGTATAATTATTTCAACCAAAGGTAACCTTGAAAAAAGACTTCGAACAAGAAATTCCCTTCAGAAGGTACTGTGCTCTTACATGACATTGTACTGTCAAATGTACTCTCAACATATCTACTGCGCTCTCACATAAGAGTATAGGTAACTTAAAGGTGTTCTTCCAATTCAATATGTTTCAATGTTCTATGAACCACACCCAATAAAATTGACGTTAAATTCGACTCACACTCTAACCTATTTTTTACTCACCTGTAAAGCCCTTTAAAATCTATCAGAACAAGACAGAACAAGATAAAGCAATAGAATTAGAATATTTGAAACGATGCATTTTTATTCATTCACTGTGTATAATTACTTGTTTGGCGCTTTTAAAAAAGCACGAGAAAAGCACAAAAGAATACACAAGAAAAACACAACTATTCTAGACACTCCAATCTATCTAGTACTAACTTTATTGGACAACCAAACCATCAACATTAGAAAAGCGTTTAACCTCTTCAATAAAACGGTTAAATAAGTAGCTTGCATCATGTGGTCCTGGGCTAGCTTCTGGATGATACTGCACGCTAAAAACAGGATAACGAACATGTTTCATACCTTCTAAAGTACCGTCATTGAGGTTGATGTGTGTAGCTTCAAACTGCCCTTTAGGCATACTCTCTATGTCTACAGCATAGTTATGGTTCTGACTTGTAATTTCCACTTCACCTGTCAGCAAGTTCTTCACAGGTGTATTTGCACCATGATGACCATGCTTTAGCTTAAAGGTTTTTCCACCCACTGCTAAGCCTAAAATCTGGTGACCCAAGCAAATACCATAAGTTGGCAATAAACCAAGCATTTGCCAGGCAGCATCATGTGCATATTTAGGTCCATCAGGATCACCTGGACCATTTGACAAAACTAAACCTTGTGGATCTAAGGCCATGATTTGTGCAGGGGACGTTTTTGCTGGTACGACAATGACTTCTGCGCCTGCTTGCTCGAGCTTGTAAACAATCGAGTGCTTGATACCAAAATCCATGACTACCACGCGTGGATGATCTTCAAAACGAGGACGAGCATAAGGCAATGGCGTGGTGACCTCTGGTGTCATGTCACGCCCATCTATATCTGGATAACTTTTTACTTCTTCGACTAACTCAGACTCTAAGGCTTTATCCGTCTGTCCATGATAAATCAAACCTTTAACAACACCGCCTGCTCGCAAACGTCTTGTCAGGGCTCTAGTATCTATACCTTCAATACCAACAATCCGATATTGCTCCATAAAACTTTGTAAATCTTGATTAGCTCGAAAATTACTTTTCGAACGACTGAATTCACGTACAATAAAGCCACGTGCATAGGGTTGATTTGATTCCATATCATAAACACTCACACCATAGTTACCAATGTGTGGATATGTCATCGTTACAATTTGTCCGTTATAACTAGGATCAGTAAGAATTTCCTGATATCCAGTCATTGAGGTATTAAAAACGACCTCGCCTAAGCTCTTACCTGCATAACCAAAAGCATAGCCGTAATAAACTGTGCCATCTTCAAGTGCAAGTGTTGCAGGTGGTTTACTAAGTAGTTGCATGGCAAATACCATAACAAGTTATTTTTTAATGGACTAGTGCAGAATACTTCTACTTCAAAGAAATACTTCGAAGAAATTTGTCTTTTGTACGTATTATTTCAAACATTAACCAAAGATTAGTTCTACTCAGTGTTTCATTGCAGTATTTCTTCAGTATTTCTTCAGTATTTTTTCAGTATTTCATCGTCGTGTTTTATTTCAGTGTTTCACTTGAATGTTTTATTTCAATGGTTAGGACAGCTTTTGAGTTCAGTAATTCTTGTGAAATAAGGCTTTCTAGTTATACAGAAGACTTTTTTGCAAATTAGGGTCGGGGCTAAGTTGAATTAAATTCGAGTATATTTTACATCCAAATAGCCTAATTAACCAGAAACGTCGTCACAGACGCAAATCACCTTAAAGAGCTAGATAAATTTCAGTTGTAATACTTGTCCTAACCATTGTTATTTCAGTGTTTCATTAATGTTTTACTTGATTTCTGCCATTTTCTTTTGCCTCATATAGTTTAGCGTCAGCTTGTGCTAATAGCTTCTCATAAGTAGGAAATTTAGTACCGCTAGCCACACCTATGCTTATGGTCACTTTTAAACCTTCTTGAATAGTATGCCACGGATACTGCTCAACAAGGCTTCTTAACTTTTCTGCTATTTTGATTGCATTGGGCAGCTTTACCTGTGGAAAAACGATTGCGAATTCTTCACCACCATATCGAGCTACTAAATCATCTTGCCGCATATTTTCTTTGAAAAGTTTGGCTATGCTAACTAGGACTGAATCGCCAACAGCATGTGAATACTTATCATTTATTCTTTTAAAGAAATCTACATCACACATTATTACACTAATCGAACGATATAACTCTTTCGCCTTGAAATATTCAGATGAAAGATAATCATTTAAATGCCTTCGATTACTAACCTGTGTAAGTGAATCCAACTTACTCAACTTATCAAGTTTTTCATTTAATTCAGCTAATTCAACATATTTAAGTTCAGCTAACTCTTGCTCTTTTTCGGCTAGTTCCTTTTCTTTTTGTACACGCTCTACATCAAATTTAAGCATCATACCTTGAAGACGATTTTTTGCATCTTCATCATGTACCATCTCACGCGTATTATGAAAATCCTCAAAATGATACAACGCTTTTTTAAAATCTCCGCTACTTTTATAAATATCACTTAAAGCTTTATGGATTGCAAATTTAGTTTTGAGATTATTACTTGTATTTGCACAAGAAAGCGCAATCTCAAGATGTTTTGCTGCTACAGCTAACTCTCCCCTTTTGGTATAGGCTTTTGAAAGACTGAAAAGAATCTCCGACTTTAAATGATTGTTTGGTCGCAATTGCAATTCACGTAACCCCATGTGATAGCTTTTAATCGCTAGCTCGAGCTTCTCTTGTTGATATAAACAATCACCTATATTTTCATAAATGGTTACAATAATGATATTTGACTCGTCAAAGGTCTTAACCAATGTTAATGCTTGACGCAAGTACTGTAACGCCTCTTTATATCGTCCTAGCTCGGTATAGCGCTCTCCAAAGTTGCATAGGCAAGTTAACTGGTGAGACTTTTGATCGCTTTTAATTGCAAGTTCTAATCCCTTTTCCAAATAAGGGAGCGATCCATACAAATTACCCAAATGATGATATATGACACTAATATTGTTATATATAATAGATAAATCTTGGTGGTTATTTTTTTCGGCTAAAGCCACACTTTCAAGGAAGTATTTGAGTGCTTCTTCATTGATACCAAAAGAACCATAGGCAATACCAATACGATTTAGAGCAGTAACTTTTAAGTCACTGCTTTCCAAAACTCTACTAAGCCTATATGCTTCTGTCGCATGATTAAGCATCGAGTCAAATTCATACTTCCGAAAATAACAATGCGATAACTGATCATGACAAAGTAGTTGAAAGTCCTTGCGACGATGTTCAACAGTTAAGTCCAAAGCCTCAAGAAAATGTGTAATTGCATTATCATAGTCACCATCTTCAAAACAATTAGTACCGTTTTGAAAGGTCTTGTGATACCCCAAGGACATCATTACTGCTGTATCAGCATATGTTCCAGTTGTTAGTGATTGAGTATCAGTCAGATTCATTATTGCTACCAAAGTTACTACTAAACTAAAATTACATTTAAAGACAAAAGAATTATTCTAAAACTAGTATTGCGTCAACTGTAAGCTCTTCCACGATTAACTGACCTAAGTCAGTTAATCGACGAGCTTCGTAACGAGTAGGAATGAACTCATTTAGCATGGGTCAACATTACGTGGAAACGCTATGTAAAATGATGTAAGTACCAGGTCAAAATTATGTTTCACTAAACCCTAAGTCTTAATGTGCTAGATATGCCGTCCTGTACAGGTTTAGTATATATTCAAGATATATAATTTAGTTTTGCCTACGTACTTATGTTTTCAATAGCTCCTTACTTTATCTAAAATAAGGTTGGGGTGTATTTAATGACAAAGGTAAAAGTATTCATCAATTCAGTCTTGATATGATACTAGTAGAGTACAACTATAAAACAAATTTTAAACTAATCATTATTGTCTACTGTACTTTTTACATC
>CALGZD010000238.1 GCA_937934635.1 uncultured Deinococcales bacterium | reverse complement strand
AAACTTTTCAAGTGCTCTGCCTCGGTGACTTACACGTTTTTTGTCATCCTGACTTGCTTCGGAAAAAGTTATGCCTAAATCATCACTCAAAAAGATGGGGTCGTAGCCGAAGCCACCATTGCCTCTAGCCTCTGTAGTGATTTCACCTTCAGTGGTTGCAAAGAAGGTGAAGGCTTGTTTATCAGGAAGGGTAAACGCTATTGAGGAGCAGAATCGGGCTTTGCGGGGTTGGGGGGCATGTTGGAGTTGCTCCAACATATACTCTCGCCTCTCTTCATCAGAGTTTTTATTTCCATATCTTGCAGAATAAAGACCAGGTTCACCATCTAGTGCATCCACTTCTAAGCCAGAGTCATCAGCAATTGCTGGTAGGTTAACTTGTTGAGATACGAAGTGTGCTTTAATCAGCGCATTGGCCTCATAAGTGTCACCATCTTCAGGTGGAAAATCAACAGTACCCGATTTTCCAATGCCCAGCTCCTTAGCTGAAACAACTTCAGCAATATCTTTTAGGATATGCCTAAATTCTTTGAGTTTGCCTTCATTGCCAGTAGCAACCACAAATTTCATAATTTTTGAACATCTTTCTGGATCAGTTTTTAGCAGAGATATTTAGGTATTTTAGATAAGCATACTTTATAGAGTTAGATTAGCTAGGAATATCTTGAGTTTCAGCTTGTACTGTTTCTTCTACTTCTTCTGCCGTATTTTCTACCGTATTTTCTACAGTATTTTCTGCCATGCTATTACGCACAGATTCTACGATACTTCCGATACCCGTAATGCCTTTGGCAACTAATTGAACGTAAACCTCAGCATCAACAGCTTCACCTTCGCTACCACCTTGCACTTCGATGATTTTGCCATCACCTGTGCCAACAACATTGATATCCATATCCGCAATCATGTCTTCACTGTATTCAAGGTCTACAAGTTGCTGACCTTCCACCATGCCCACACTCACAGCAGCTAGTTCGTATTTTAGTGGCCATTCATCGATAACACCAGCATTGATAAGCTTGTCTGCTGCATTAAAAAGCGCAGCATAGCCTGCCACAATCGAAGCACAACGTGTGCCACCATCTGCCTGAATAATGTCAGCATCAATCGTTATCGTTTTGTTGTGAAAGAGAGATAAATCAACAACACTACGTAAAGCACGACCCATTAACCTTTGGATTTCTTGGGTACGTCCACCAGCATATAAACGCTCACGTCTTACTCGTTCTTCTGTTGAACGAGGGATAAGAGCGTATTCGGCATTTAGCCAGCCACCACGGTGACCTTTTTTACCTCGCAGATGTGGCGGTAGTGTGTTCTCAATGGTAACGGTGGCTAGAACTTTATTGTTTCCCCATTCAAGCCATGCAGAACCCTCCGCATGAGCCATGTAATTAGGAATAATGTGAATTGGGCGTACCTCAGTTGCTTGTCTGTCCTGCCTCATATGTCCTACCTTTATTGGGTTTGTAATACATCAGTTGTTTATAAGTCTAACCCATTTTAGCTTGTATATGTGGTTGTTTTTACTTTTTATAAAGCTATGTTGCTGATTAGTTATAAAGCTATGTCACTGATTGGCATTTGCATTATTCATTCCAGCACGACCGATTTCGTATCCTTAATTCATGTTTGAGCTTACTATGTTTGAGCTTACTATGTTGAGATTGCTCTAGCCTTAAACGGTAATTCGAAAGCTTTTCTGTTTGATGGAATCTTTTTTGCAACGGCGAGTGTATTGCTGAGGTTGAGCGTGCACGTTACTCAGCTTTTATGTCTAATGGATTATGACATTCTTCTTTCAGGTTAGTATAAGTAGAATTTAATTTATACTGAGAGTATCTCTACAGGAAAACTAGCTACAGGCAAGCTAGCTACAGGAAAACTAGTTATAGGAAAATTAATTATGGGAAAACTAATTGTCATAATGATCGATGGGGTAAGTGCTGACTACTTTGCAAAGCACAGAAAACGTTTACCCTCACTCGCAGCACTAGCGCAAAAAGGCTTAGTGGTCAATCGACTCAGCTCAGTACAGCCCGCAACCTCACTGCCAGGACGCACAACCATGATGACGGGCACATCCTGCGATGTACATGGTGTCTGGGGCAATACTATTTGGGATGGTGAGCGTTTTCGTTATGCCACACCTGATGATGTGAAAGGGCTAACCCTGACAAAACAAGCGATGGATGCTGGTTTAGATGTTGCGGTTGTGGGTTACGGCATGATTCGCCCAGAAGAAGCAAAGGTATTTCACCATGCATGGTGGGTGGGCGAAATGGTGCAGCGTGCTAGAGATAATGCCCCGATTCCAGCAGCAGAAGGTTGGTTGCGAACAGTAAAACGTGACGATGAAAGAGATGAAAGAATTACAACATTGGCAAAACAAGGCTACCCAGAAGGAATCCCTGATGCTTACAGTCCGTCAGAAAATCCAACTTTAAATTATTTTTCAGCAGAACTTGCTGGTGATGCGGTCATGATGCAGTGGACAGCAGGATTAGCTTGCTCAAAGCAAGCACCTGACTTGATTGTGACTGAAATCCTCACACCAGATAGTGTGCAGCATGTTGCAGGGTACGAAAGCGACTTAGGACACTGGTCGATTCACTATGCTGATTCTCTTGTAGGGCAACTTCTTCGACAACTTGAGAACGAAGGTGTGGACGATTACAACTTTGCCATTATGAGTGACCACGGTCACAGCGTTGTACACACTGCACTAAATCCTAAAAAAATCATTCCTGATGCTACCTATGCTTGTGAATGTGCATGGCTTTATGTGCATTACAAAAGCGAGGCTGAATTAGC
>CALGZD010000237.1 GCA_937934635.1 uncultured Deinococcales bacterium | reverse complement strand
GCCCTTCGGTTCTAAAGGCAACTTTTTCTGCTGATTGATTATGACTTTCTTCTTTCAGTTTAGTATTAGACCCGCTTCTAATGTGATTTGAACCATATCTTTGACCGCTTTTTTCAAAGCTTCAGGTGACACAAACTCAGCATCACCAATATAATTAGATGCTACAAGCATACAGCCAGTATCTACCTTTCTTAGTTTTCCAAGTAAAAAGAGTACGGCTGCTTCCATCTCAACTGCCAAAATACCTTGTTCTTCAAGTCGTTTAACGTCTTCAGGCGTAGTTGCATAAAAGGCATCTTCAGTTTGAATTAAACCGACATGATAGTTAGCATCTTTATTTTTTGTGTACGCTTCCGCAGCTTTGGCTAAGGCTTTAGTTATCTCAAAAGATGAGGTTGGTGCGTAGCTTTCACCATTCAGGTACATGCTGGTCGTGCCATCTTTTGGAACAGATGACATGGCAACGATTAGTTCGGTAGGTTTGACATCTCTACTGATGATGCCAGAAGTACCTACACGAATCAGCTGTTTTGCTCCTAGCCGAATGAGTTCTTCAATAACAATGGCAGCGCTTGGACAGCCCATGCCTGTTGTTTGTACGCTGACACGTTTACCTTTGTAGTAGCCTGTGTAGCCCAGTAGCTGCCGATAGCTGTTGTAACAGACTGGATTTTCAAAAAAGTTTTCCGCAATAAAGGTTGCTCTATCAGGATCACCTGGTAGCAATACTAATGGTGCTACATCGTCTTTTTCTGCTCGGATGTGTAGTTGACTCATGGCTTAAGTTTATCCTAAAAATTATGCTTGTTATGGGTATAGATTTTGAAGGTTTCCGATTTTGTGTGTACTGGCGCATATAAATTAAATCTAATACTAAACTGAAAGATGAATGTCATAAAGATATAGTCGCAAAGATTGCGAAATAACCGAAGGATAAAGGCTTGAAAACCTTGTGTATTGACTGGGATTATGACATTTATGATTCACTTCGGTATAACTTGAAAAGCCAAGTGTAGTGATTGATGCTCAGAGATTAGTAAGAGACTGAGAGTAAACTTTATGGAGATGGCATAGTTGCGTAATTGACAGTTGAGTCATTGACATTAATTTGAAAGTTAATTAATTGAAACGTTACTTTTGCTACACAGTATTAGAAGTATAAATTATGACCGAAGTTTTATCAGATGTACATACGATTTTAGCAGGTGTTATCAAGAGTGTAGATGGTGCACTGGCTGTTGCTATTGGCACACGAGATGGTCTGATTATTGAACAGTATCCTGAGTCTGCTTATGATTTAAGCCCTATGGTTGCTGAACAATCTGCTTTGTTAGTTGCTACGTCTAAAGCTTACAAACGTGGCTTACCACGTTTGTCAAAAGGGCAGGTCATTGAATTGGTTTTTAGTACAGATAAATTAACATGCTATGCCCAACTTTTAGATAAAGATTTGTTTTGTTTTGTACTTATGAAGTTGTGTGGTGATTTCACACCAGTGCGTCAGCATTTACGACAAATCAAGTCAGATATTCTCCATCAGCTATAGGCAGTAGCTATAGTGAGCAGTTATAGATAGCCAGAAGCTATATCACAGCTAGATACTTGCTATGATGGTTTTGTGGAAAGAAAGAAGTTACTAAGATAATGACACTAGATCAGGTTCTCAACGAAGTTATGCAAATTAAAGGTGTAAATAGTGTAGCGATTGTCGATAATGATGGTGGTGTCGTCGATAGTGTTTCGGGTGTAGGGCACGAGTTTTCAACTATAAGTGCGCTTGTTTTAGAAGGTATACAAAGTAGCCGTACACTGGTCGGTATGTTAGAAGAAGGCGAATTGCAACAAACTGTTTTGGAGTATGAGCAAGGTCCTGTTTTACTTAGTCCTTTACAGGCAGGACCGAATAACTATCAAAGCTCACCTGTTGCAGTTGTAGTACTTGATTCTGGTAATAATTTGGGGCGAGCACGTCTTAAATTGGCTAAACTGCTTCCACAAATTTCTGAAATGGTGGCTACATAAATGAGTTTAAAAGAAGTGAAATTAGAAGTTAGTAAAGACGTTGCGCGTGGGTTTTATTCAAACATGGCATTACTAGTACATACCAAAGACGAATTTGTAATGGATTTTGCATTTGCTTATCCTGGACAAGCTCCTTTTGTTGGTAGTCGTGTTATCACAAGCCCACAACATGCAAAAGCATTACTCCGAAGCTTAGAAGATAATATTCGCCGTTACGAAGCACGTCATGGTGAGATAAAGGAAGCAACGGCAAATAAGGGTGAACGCATACAGAATTAATTACTAGTTAACGATATGAGAGTGTTTTCACCCACACTTTTAATGTTTGAATTGCAAACTGTCTTTAACTAGTAAAATTGGGCAAATTGTTTGTCTGATTTAACCGAACTGATTTAACGATGTAATCTGGTGATTTAACCTGATGAAGTCTGTGAAGATCAATACCGTGAAGATCAATATCGTGAAGGTTGATAGGTTGATACCGTGGAGGTCAATACGTGGAGTGGTTGCTCGTACTCATTCTTTTTGCAGCAGCTTTAGCTATAATTTTTAGATTTTTACCAACATGGTTAAGTGCGATACTTGCACTTGTTGCTGTTGGACTTAGCCTTGGGCTACTTCGTATGGGTGGGCTCGAGCGCGCCATTGCACCTCTGCTACTGTGTATTCTTGGTCTTGCAATCGTTCCAACTGGGTCTTTAGCGCTAGCACCTGCTCTTTTTCAGGGTGGTCAAGGTGGTCAAGGTGGTCGAGCAGGAGGTAGTTCGGGCAAAGGGCGAGCAAATGCAAAAGTGCCTAAATCTCGTAGTGAGAAAAGTAAGCAAAAGGCAAATACTGCTGCTCAGCTACAAGATGCCAACAGTGCTAAGCGAAATACTAAGAAAAATACCAGAAACAATTTTTTAACAGGCAGATTTCAGACACAAGCTGATAAGGTTACAGCAGTCAAAAGAAGTGGCGATGGTTCTGGGGATGAAGTTGAGATTCCTGGTTACAACGTACTGGAAAAAGTTGGTTCTGGTGGTATGGCAAGTGTTTTTAAAGCCAAGCGTCATAGTGATGGTGCGATTGTTGCTTTGAAAATACCAATGGAACAGTATGTTGCTGATGCAAAGTTCATCCGTCGTTTTCACCGTGAAGCTGAGGTTGCACTTCGTCTAAATCACAAAAATATTGTTAAGACCTTTGAGCACGGTTCACAAGGAATCAAGCACTTTATGGCTATGGAATTCCTTGATGGTCGTAGCCTTGAAGAGTTTGTTAACAAAGACGAGCTTGATTTCGAAGTGAGTGTTGGTGTTATTAAATCTGTTGTTGAAGCACTGAAACATATTCATGAAGCAGGAATTATTCACCGAGACATTAAGCCAGCGAACATCATGGTTGCCAATGGAGGTATTCGTAAGGGCGAGACGCCTGTCGTTGCTCCAGACGCCGTTAAGCTGATGGATTTTGGTATTGCAGGTGGTAAGATGCTTGCCAAATTGACGATGGCAGGTGCACGTCTAGGTACACCTGTTTATATGTCACCTGAACAGGCAAGGGGCTTAAAGATTGATTCACGTAGTGATATCTACAGCCTTGGACTTGTCTGCTACGAAATGTTTACAGGGCAGACTGCTTTTAAGGGCAATTACGAAAATATTGTGCATCAACAAATTTTCCAAACGCCACCACCACCGCGTCAACTTAATTTAGAAGTGCCAAAATCACTCAATGACCTAGTGATGTGGATGATTCAAAAAGACCCAGATGAACGTCCAACGCTTGACCAAGCTATGGCAATTTTAGAGCGCTATCCTTTTGAAAATGAGGGTCAAGTTGCAGGTGCTGATTTGCCGAGTTCACTTGTTATGGCTGTGAATGCTCGTCAGGGTGTCATCCGTATATTAGATACTGAGGGTAACCTGCATAATAATGTTGGCGAGATTGGTATGGGCGAAAATCAATTTTTCTCTGTACCGCAATCAATTGCAGCAGATGAAGAAGGCAACTTTTACGTCACCATTTTTTCTGAAGATGATGGTGAGATGGTCAAATATATCGGTAGCAATGGTCAGATCATAAGCACCTTTGGTGGTTATGGCATGAAACCTGGCGAATTCTTGCACCCTATTTCTGTTGCTTTAGGTGAAAACTGTTTGTATGTGTTAGATAATGAAACACAGCTTGTACAAAAGTTTGATCGCCAAGGAAAGTACATCAGTAGTTTTGGTGGTTCTGGCAATGGCAGGGGCTTGTTTAACAATCCACGCTTGATTACTGTGGGTAGCGATGGTTCAGTGTATGTGCTGGATTATGGCAATAAGCAAGTACAACGATTTGATGGTGATGGTAACTATCAGACACGTTGGGGCTTTAAAATCAGTAGTGAAAACGAAGGTATGCGTCAAATTGATGGCATGGCTGTCGACCACTTTAACAACCTTTATATAAGTGATGCCCACAGTGGTAAGGTTCGTAAAATTAGCCCTGATGGTCGTGTAGCACAGTCCTTCTCGGTTGCCAATATTGAAGGTGGTCACACTGACGCACTGTTAGATATTGGTGTAGATGACAAAGAGAATATGTTTGTTGTGCGACGAGGTAGCCATATTGTACATAAGTTTAAACCTGATGGCTCTGCAAGTGAAAGCTTTGAAACCTACGCACCTGTTATGCAGATGGTCATGAATTTGAAATAGCTTTAGATTTTGGGAATTTTAGAGGGCTTTGGAATAAATCCAGAGTCCTTATTTTTTGGTTTTTATACCGTTTTTATACCGAGTCAGGCAATATCGTTAATTATAACAGTTCCACGATTCACTGCAACAGCAGTGAATCGTGGAAGAGCTTTAAGTAACCAGCTAGAAGCCTCAGGTGCTCAACCACAGTCCGTTTCATAGTTATACCGAAGTGAATCATAAATGTCATAATCAAAAATATAACGAAACTTAATAGTCGAGCTGTCCTTCGGTTCTAATGACAACTTTTTCTGTTGATGAATTATGACTTTCTTTTTTCAGTTTAGTATAAGAACTATCCTGTACACGTTATG
>CALGZD010000236.1 GCA_937934635.1 uncultured Deinococcales bacterium | reverse complement strand
AGTTGTTCATGCCCATTGCAGCAGTGCAAGATGCCACGTTGCCAACCAACATCTTGAATCATTTTTATGGTTTCTAGCGAGGCACGTTCCTGACCTTGTTTATCTCGCACGTGCAAAATTAAGGCTTTATCTAGTGATGCTGCTAATTCAGCTTGCCACAAAAAGCTAGCGTGTTGTACCTCTCCATCAATTGTATCCCAGTAGTAGTCAAAACCGCTTTCGCCTATGGCTACAACCTTTGGGTGCTTTGCCATTTCTGCAATGTCTGCCTTGACCTTTTCGTTACTCGCTTCGTCAGCATTGTTTGGATGGATGCCTACGGCTGCATAAACATTGTCATATTTTTCAGCAAGCGTAATTGCTTGTTTACAACGGTCTAAGGTCGTGCCGATGGTAATCATGGCTGTGAGGCTGGGGTCGTGTGCTGCTGCACTGTCTTTGCAGTGATCGAGGTGGCAATGCGTATCTATCATGCTATTAGCCTACCGTATTCGCTTTACTATCTATATCCCTGTCTAGAAAAGTAAAAAGAGGATGCGTGATGCACCCTCTTTCATTATTTCAAGTAATACGTTTTGAGCTTACTTATCAGTATTCCAACGGGGACGGACGATTCCGCCTTTTTCACTGTCATACATACCAGTACCACTCGCCATGCCAATAGGTGAGTTGAAGGCTGGCTTGTTTTGGTTTTGAGCTGCATAACTTTGATTCACCATATTTTGGTTCACCATATTTTGGTTCGCCATATTTTGGTTCGCCATAGGTGAAGCAGCAGACATTTGTGGTGTTGCCCCTCTGTTTTGCACTTGAGCTGCGTAGCTTTGATTCACCATATCTTCTTCGTTCTCTAGACGGTATGGACCATTTTGTCCTGCACTTTGTTGTCTAGAGTTTTGCTGTCTAGCATCACGTGTTGGTGCATTGTAGCGAGTGGTGATTTGAACGTTTTCAAGGTGGTCATTGGCATATTGGCTACTGCCTGAAGAGCCGTAATCATCATCATGTTCATGGCTGTGTTCATGACCATGTTCATGACCATAGTCGCCATGTGAGTGGTGGTGATCGTCATCATGGCTATGGTCGTCATCATGATGATGGTCGTCATGCTCGTGATATTCTTCAACTACCTCTTCTTCACACATATCAGCACTTGCACTAACAGTCGTAACTGGATCAGGTGCAATGCTACTTTCTTCTGGGCAAAAATCGCCCATGTTACCTTGCGTTAACATTGTGTAAATCATGGTCATTTCACTGTTTAACGAGACATCATTAGGGTACTGCGCTAAACCCATTTCAAGGATGTTAATAGCTTCGTTTGGAAAACCAAGATTGTTTTTTACTCTAGCAACTCTTAAGTAGTAAGGTGCTGGTGCATTTGCAGGAATAATACCTGTTGAGGATGGCGTTGTGTTGACATAGCTTGGATCCCACTCGTCACCCCAATTTGAGTCATAATAGGTCTGTACTGTTGTGTAGCTAGTTGATGTTTGAGGTGCGCTAGTTACTTGAGTGTTTTCAGTAGTGTTGGGTGCATAATACGGCGTAGTATTTGGTAATACTGGTATCGCAATCGTTTGGTTTGCGATGGTTGCAGGACCAATATAGGCAGGGACATCTACATTTGTAACTGTTCTTGCTGAGCTTGAACCCGTGCCATACGGGATGCTTGATACAACACCTGAAACTACACGTGAGCGAGATTGAATAGGTGATTGAGCTTGTTGAGCTGCTTGAGCTTGTGTAGCTTGTCTTGCTTGAGATTGGGCTGCAGTATGCACAAGTGGCGTTGCTTCATCACCGCTATAACCTTGATAGCTAGTTGTATAAGGTTGACCAGTATATGGATCGATGCTTAAGGCACTACCCGCTACTGTATTTTGTGGTGCAGCGCTTGCAGTACTGATATGTGAACCCTGATGCGCCTGTGATGCAAGTTGTGATGCAGGCTGTGAAGTAGCCATACATTCAGGACGACTTTGATTCGCAGGTGTTGCACAGTAAGCTGGTGCGTTGCTTAGAGTTGCTGTAGTTGTAGTAGCACTTGTCATGCACTCTGGGCGAGTTGCATAGCGTGAATCTGAGCAATAGCCTGGTTGTGAAGCTGATGCTTGTGGTGTTTGGTTAGTGGAAACTGGAGATACTGTACACTCTGGGCGACTACTATAGGCTTGGCTCGAGCAGTATGCTGGCACAGGCACGCTTGAAGTCACAGGAATATTAGCATTAACTGTCATTGTTGTGGGTAACGCTGTTGCTGGTAACGCTGAAGCAGGACGTGTTGCTGTTACAGAATTTGAATTAGCCGTAGACATAGTAGTGGTAGTAGGCGTAACAGAACTAACACTTGATTGACCCATCAAAGGTACAGGTCCTTGGCAAGCTTCTCTATCTGCAAAACGTGGGTCCGAGCAATAAAGTGGCGCACCTGTTGCTGCGTTTTGAGCTGCAGCACTTGAGATAGCACCTGCTAAGAGCGAAGCTGCGCTTCCTGTAGGAATTACGCTACTTTTATTAACCTGAGCATTACTAGCGTTGTAAGCTCGGCTTGAGATGAGACCACCTGCGCTAGTTGAAACAGCTACATTCTCTTGAAAAGCCTCTGGAGTAGCAGCATTTGCTAAACCAGTATTTGCTAAACCTATCGCACGTCCAGCATTTGGATCTGTATCAGCAAATAAATTACCTAAGCTGTTTTTAAACTCATTGTTAACATGCATGTTTTGCAGGTTGGGTTCTTGCGCTTGTGCTGTATA
>CALGZD010000235.1 GCA_937934635.1 uncultured Deinococcales bacterium | reverse complement strand
GAGATGAAGAGGATTGGCGAAGTACTTTTCAAAAGATTTATGACCTAACTGCTGTGGGTGGTAGTTTTTGGATAACAGATTTGATTACACATGAAATTCCTGTAGTTCATGACATGATGTGGCAGCGTTATGGTACGTACCTTGAGTCGTTGAGTGTAGGGGATGTAGGTGCTATTAGTGGAAGTGAGTATCGGGAAAAAGTATTTGCTTACATAGATAAAGAAGATTCACCTCGTCCACTCACGTTTCAGCTTGATTTGCTTCGAGAAGTGGGATTTAGCTCCATCGACATCCTACATAAAAATTCAAATTTTGCTGCCTTTGGTGCAATCAAGCATTGATGACAGAGACATTAATGTGGAGTATTATATAGCTAATTTACCAACAAGGTGGTAAGTGCGGTTTTTGCGTCTGTGACGTATTTAACATTATTTCCTCTGTGTTGAAAATACTAAATTAAAGTAGCTTTTAGCTAGCTATACTTTGGGCAAGATGACCTTGCTCAATGATGCTTTTGTTACACCTAATACAGCCTTACATGTTGACACCGTACCTATTGATACTGTGTCTATTCGGGAGGCCTCGAGCCTACTTGAAGTCTCTCCAGCAACGGTACGAAATTGGCAGCGTCATGGTTATTTGAGCAAGGCGACTAAGCGACACTTACCACGCAAAGAAGTTCTATCACTAAAGCAAAAGCTGGTTAGTGGTGAGCTTGATAGATTACAAAAAAGAGCAAACAAAAAACAAGCTAGTGCTAGCTTTGTGCCAGATGAAATGCTTGTATCAAAAAGCTTTGCTCAAGAGCTTGAGATTATCCTACAGCACATATCAGAGCACAATTTAGAAGTGGGAGCATCACTGTGTGTGCTTGCGTTAAGGCTGTGTGTTCTTAGTGAAGAAACAACATTAGACAATGATTCTAAGCCTCTTGATTTAAAGAGCTATAGCTTTTGGAAGCGCAATGCATTAAAGAATGAGCTATCGTTGTGGTTAGAGGATGTCAAGCTTTCTAAGCTTAGGGTTGGTGTAAAGCAACATTATGTAGCGTTGTCAGCTTTATTATCTGAGGTACATCAAGTCGATGTTCTTGGAGTCCTATACCAGTCTTTATTAGCTACGGGTGAAAAGTCAAAATTGGGGTCGTACTATACGCCACAAGATATTGTTTTAGATATTTTAGAAGCAAGAGGAAATCCTAAGGGTACATTGCTTGATCCATGTTGTGGCACAGGTCAGTTTTTACTGACTGCTGCAAGCTTTGGTTACACCACACCTGAAAACTTAATTGGTTTTGATACTGATGGGTTATCAGTCAAAATTGCTAGACTAAATATGCTCTTTGCTTTTGCAAATAAAGACTTTGTGCCAAGGATTTATAACTTAGATGCCCTTAGTGCAAATGCACAACACTTACCTAACACGATAGACCTAATTGCTACCAACCCACCGTGGGGAGCAAGCAAGAATCTTTTAGAGAAAAACTCTGATATCTTTGGTGCTATTCAATCTGGTGAATCTTTTTCCTACTTCCTTGTAAAGTGCATCTCGTTACTAGAAGAAGGTAAACACTTATCCTTTATTTTGCCTGAATCGTTTTTGGGCGTACGACAACATGCAGATATTCGAAAGTATGTTTTAGAAAACTGTTCGGTTCGCGCCATTCACCATTTAGGACGTCGCTTCAAAGGGGTGTACACACCTGTTATTCGCTTAGATTTGGAAAAGAAGAAGTCGTCTCCAGACCCATCAAATTCTTCATGTACAGTTTTTTTAGATGGGCAAAGCTATGATGTTTCGCAAGCTCGTTTTTCACAAAATCAGCACCAATGTTTTGATAGCTACTTAAGCCCGTTTGACGAAGCTATACTCCAGACTTTTTATTCGCATTCCCATATTTTTTTAAAGGATAAAGCTGACTGGGCACTTGGCATCGTGACAGGTGACAATAAAAAGTACATTAATGATACCTGCCTCGATATTCCTGATATTTCAGATAATACGGAAGCGATAATCACTGGCAAAGAGATACAACCATTTCGTTTAGCCCAAGCTCGAAAATTTATACATTTTGAAGCAGATAAACTTCAACAGGTAGCACCAGAATACAAATATCGCAGTAGTGAAAAGCTTATCTATAAATTTATTTCTAAGCGTCTTGTTTTTGCTTATGACGATGGGCAGCATCTAACCTTAAACAGTGCAAACTGTTTAATTCCACATCTACCAGACATGCCTATTAAAGTCATGCTTGCTTTACTAAATTCAAAGCCCTATCAGTTTTTCTTTGAAAAGCGCTTTCATACGCATAAGGTGGTGCGTGGTGATTTAGAAGCGATGCCACTACTTTTGCTGCCAGCAACGGAGCAAAGCAAACTTGTTGCTTTTGTTGATGATGTACTGAAGTGTGATGTAGATAGGGTAGACGTATCAAGCACGTTAGATAAAATAAACGCAATAGTCTACGAAGCTCTACAACTAAATGAAGAGCAAGTAGAACATATTGAACGTTTGTGTTGAATTAAGCTATTTTCTGTTTTAACCCAAACCAACGACTGCGTTGTTTTAGATTGAGTTGCTCTTTAGACTTGCGTTCTTTGAGTGTTGCTTGC
>CALGZD010000234.1 GCA_937934635.1 uncultured Deinococcales bacterium | reverse complement strand
ATACTTAGTTACTAAGCCCAATTAAAACTTTATTACTCGTATTTGAATAGATAACCGCTATTAAGATAATCACCGCTAAGATGACTACTGCTAAAATAACCTCTATCCAAAACAGTAAACACCATTATAAAAACAGCGTTTATGTATTGCATAGGGATGATATGCACAAATAAAAAAAATTTTGAGGTAAGTCATCTTACAAACTCACCTCAAAACGTATCGTGTGTTACAAGAACACACTACATCCCAGTAAAACCTTACTTAAGTTCGATTGTCGCGCCAGCTTCTTCGAGCTTGCCTTTAATTTCGTTAGCTTCGTCTTGGCTAACGTCTTCTTTAACTGCGCCACCCTCTTCAACAAGTGCTTTAGCCTCTTTAAGACCAAGACCTGTGATAGCACGTACTTCTTTAATAACATTAAGCTTCTTATCGCCAGCGCTCTTAATAACAACAGTGAATTCAGTCTTATCACCGCCGCCACCAGCAGCGTCGCCACCAGCAGCAGGACCTGCAGCCATCATCATACCTGCTGGCATTGCAGCAGCAGCTTCAACGCCCCACTTCTCTTTAAGAGCATCTACTAAATCAACTAATTCTAAAACGGTTAAGCCGCTTAAACTTTCAATCATTGCATCTTTGTCAAAAGCCATTAGCTTTCCTCCTTGAGTTTATCTGAGTAATTCTGTAATACGGATACCAAGTTCTGTGGTGATGCTTCAAGCACGCCCACAAGTTGCTGCATTGGCGCATTAAGCACACCAATAAATTCGCTTAACAACTGCTCACGTGATGGGAGCTTCGCAATGTCACTTACACCAGCAGCATCAACAACCTTGCCTTGCAAAAATCCACCTTTAGCTACAGGTAGTTCTTTTGCATTATCTTTGGCATAGTCAGTAATTGCTTTGGCAGGAGCAACAGGATCGTCGCCAACAAGAACAAGTGCAGTTGGTCCTTTAAATGCATTTTCGTCAATACCTTCAACACCATCTTCATTAAGCACATGCTTAATAAGCGTGTTTTTAGCAACGAAAAGCTGACCACCAGCATCTCGAACCTTGCGACGCAACTCTCCAAGTTCACCAGCAGTTAGGCCTTGGTAATCCACAATAAAAAAGGTCTTTGCATCTCCTGCAAGTAACTCGCGAAGTTGATCAAGAACCATATTATTTCTTGGATTTGCCATACAAACCTCTCGAAAACGGATGAACACTATGTTCATCACTAAGCTATAAACGCGAAACGTAGCCCGCTATTAGCACATGCTAACAACTATGACCGTCTCGGCAGGATCTTTAAACCTGGCAGGCCCCTGCTGTCTCAAACGCCATTAAATAAGGCGGTAGCCGAACAATTCACATTCAGCACTACGCACCGGGATGCTAATTACTAAAGACGCACTTACACTACTACAGAGCTACTTGTACAGGAATACTAGGTCCCATTGTAGATGTAATGTACATGTTTCTGATAAAAATACCTTTGGAAGATTCAGGCTTGGCACCTTCAACTGCTTTAGTCAGTGCAACAAGATTTTCAGTTAACTGCTCAGCAGAGAAACTTGCCTTGCCAATTGGAGCATGAAGAACACCTGTTTTGTCATTGCGGAATTCAATCTGACCAGATTTAAGTGCTTTTACAATATCACCAATATTTGGTCCGACAGTACCAGCTTTAGGATTCGGAAGTAAACCTTTTGGACCTAATACACGACCCAATTTACTACCGATAGCAGCCATCATATCTGGTGTTGCCACAACAGCATCAAAGTCAAACCAGCCACCGCCAACTTTTTCGACCATGTCATCATCGCCCACAAAGTCTGCGCCCGCATCTCTTGCTTCACCTTGTTTTTCACCTTTAGCAAAGGCAAGTACACGTACTGACTTACCAGTTCCGTGTGGTAGCGCAACTGTACTACGAACATTTTGATCAGACTTCTTAGCATCAATACCAAGACGAATATGTACTTCTACAGTCTCATCAAATTTTGCAGTTGCTAACTCTTTTACAAGGTTACTTGCTTCTTCAACACTATAGATTTTATCAGCTTCAACTTTTTCCGCTAAGCTGCGATATCGTTTTCCATGTTTAGGCATCAGGCATACCCTCCACAATGATTCCCATAGAACGTGCAGTACCAGCAATAATACGACCTGCTGCTACTTCGTCATTTGCATTTAAATCTGGTTCTTTTGTTTTACCAATTTCTACACACTGTTCCCACTTGATTGTAGCAACTTTGTTTTTGTGTGGCTCACCAGATCCTTTAGGAATCTTAGCTGCTTTTTTCAAAAGATCAGCCGCTGGTGGTGTCTTGGTAACAAATGTAAAACTACGATCTTGGAAAATGGTAATTTCGACAGGAATAACAAATCCCTGCTGAGCCTGTGTAGCAGAGTTGTACTGCTTAACAAATTCCATAATGTTTGCACCATGCTGACCCAATGCTGGACCAACTGGTGGGGCTGCTGTTGCGCCACCCGCAGGTAGCTGCAACTTAACAATGCCTGCAACTTTTTTCGCCATAATTCCTCCTAAGCTCCCTCTAAAGCTACGGCGTAACTAGAGAGGTCAATCGCTGAAATAAAAACCTAAAATAAAAAATAAATCTAAAAATGAACGCTATGTTCTCGTAATTTGTGAGAAGTCGAGTTCTACAGGAGTTTCACGTCCGAAGATAGATACAAGAACTTTGACTTTTGCTTTATCAGCATCTAAATCAGAAATTACACCTGTGAACTCAGCAAAAGGACCTGCGGTAACTTCTACCATATCGCCAACTGCAAAACTGACAGCAACTTTTGGCTTCTCTTTTGCACCTGCAATCCCTACTGAACCCAGCATACGTGCTTCTTCTTCTATAGATAAAGGTACAGCCCTTGTCGCAGTGCCCACAAAACCTGTCACGCCAGGCGTATTACGTACAACTTCCCAAGCTTCATTTGGCTCATCAATATTGTCGCCAAGATCCATCTGAACAAAGACGTAACCAGGGAAAAGTTTGCGCTTAACAACTTCTTGTGTACCACCATCACGATGTTCCATAGTTTCTTCTGTTGGAACAATCACTTGATATACCTTATCTGCCATACCAAGAGAACGCGCACGATGCATGACGTTTTCACGCACTTTATCCTCGTGTCCTACATAGGTATGTACGGCATACCACTCAATACTCATGTTTGCATCCAATCTTTCGTAATGGCTATCAACATTAAAATAATAAAATTATCTAAACAAACGACCGATTAAAGCACCAATTGTACGGTCAGTAATCAGTAAAAATAGCGCAGTCAGGAGCACAAAAACTAATGTCGCTTGTGTCGCCTGAATCACTTCGTCTCGTGTCGGCCAAGTGACGCGACTGAGTTCTGCTCTTGAATTGCGTAAATATTTAGTCATTGACTTGAACATAGATATAGTCCTTCTACTCCTAGGATAAAGAGCTTAGCAAGAGGAATTCAAGCCTCTTGCTAAGATGTAAATCCAGATTTTTAAGAGCTGATACCAGTAACAACGCCAGCGCCCACAGTACGACCACCCTCACGGATAGCGAAACGTAGACCATCTTCCATTGCAATTGGTTTAATCAATTCAACATTTAATTCGACATTATCGCCAGGCATAACCATCTC
>CALGZD010000233.1 GCA_937934635.1 uncultured Deinococcales bacterium | reverse complement strand
TCCATTTGGAGCTGTCCAGTTTTTCCAGTCCACTTCTCTAAGTAGCTTTATGTTGGATTCAGTTACAATGTTTTAGAGTTGTTGAACTGGAAACATTATGGTTACTAGTTGGCATATTCTTTTGTTGTGTGTGGTGATAAGTTCACTGTATAACGTAAAAAGTAGCAATCGTTCAAAAATCTCCCAATAGCATATTAATTATTTTCACATGTTTCTGCTAAAGTTTCATGGGTTGGATTTACATATGATTACGTACGTTAGTTTTATTCTATTAAAATAAACTATTGTTTTCATATTCTTACTTTGGTAAATGTTGTAAGAAAATAAGATACTAGTGAGTTTTTACAAGATAATCGTGTCGTCAGGCTGCGTAGGAATCTTGATATAGAAAGTGCTGCCACGTCCGACTTTTGATTCAACCCAGATTGTGCCACCATGTTTTTCAACTGCCATTTTACAAAAGGTTAGACCCATGCCTGTATCATAGCGGTCGTGTACGGTGTGTCTTGATTGCTCAAAGGCATTGAAGATACGGCGTTGATCTGCTTCAGGGATACCTTCACCATTGTCACGGACACTTAAGAAGTAAGCTTCACCTTCGCGCCATGCACGAAAGTCAATGTAACCATCTCGACGAGTATGCTTAATTGCATTAGATAGCAAGTTGGTGATGACTCGGCGAAGCAAGCCTTGGTCAGCAAAGATGCGCTTGGCATCTGGTGTAATGATGACATCAAAATTACGCTCACTTGGGTTGCCAGTTGCATCGTGTAAAGCTTTTTGCACCAAATCATTTAAGTCTTCAATCCATTCAGGATTGTATGGCATTTGCCCTTCACGCATACGGCGAACGTCGAGGATGTTTGAGGCAAGGGTTAGCAGGTGCTGTGACTCAGTGTTGGCTAAGGTTAAGAGCTCGAGCACATCATCTTGCCCCGTAGAACTTACATCGGTACTAGCCTTAAGCATATCAATGCTGTGATCCAATAAGCCCATGACACTGGCAATTGGGCTTTTTAAGTCATGCACCAGCATATGCGTCAAATCTTCTTTGATTCGCTCAGATTCTTTATAGTCTTTTTCTATATCTCTCAGCTTTGCTAGTTCGTGTTGTAAGACTGCTTGAGAGCTTTGTTTAGTTAGCAATTGCTTAATATAGGTTTGAAGTAAAACAGGTTTGATAGGCAAACTAAGATAGATGTCTGCACCTGAATTGATTAATTCCATTTGTCGGCTTGAACCGCCTTTGCCAAGTACAACAATAGGAATATTTGCTAAGCTTTCTCGTCTACGAAGCAAGGCTATCAGATTATGCTCTTGAACACTGGCAATGAATTCGTCCTCAATGAGTAAGGCTCTGGGAGCAGTATGCCGAATATTGACGAGTAAGTCCTCAGCATTGGCAGTGACTTTGGGTTCTAACTTAAGACTTTTTGCTAGAGGTGCCATGCTCTCACCACGTTTTTCTGTTTTCATGGCGATTAGGATGTGCTGACTTTGACTTTGTTGTGTAGAAGAACCCATTACTTTAAACCTATCGACTTGATTAGCTACTGGAAGCTTAGAATTTAATTTTTAGCAAGTGTTGTTTAAAATCTAATACTGCTTTTTAGGACTGTATTGTTTTCACACAACATAATTGGTATTGCCAAGCTTGCTATTCAAACTACCTTTTTTTGCAACTTTTGATGACGTAATGATTCATTACTTTAACTAAATAAATTCATTTAATCATCATTAAAAATATATTACCTTACTCAGATACAATTAATAGACATGATTTTTCACATCTTACAAAGTTCTGAACATACATGTGCCGTAATATGGCGAGTGTTACTCTAGACATAACGATATAAGCCATGTCATTTGGGTATCAATTGTTGTAGATTAAATACTAATTGAATACCGACTAAATTAAAAAAAGTTACAACAGTAAAAGTAAATAGAAACAAATGTAAAGAAAGCAGTGCGAAAACTATGACCATTAATAATGAGAGTGATATTAAGTATAACGAGAAACTTACAACCATTGCAAAGGCATTATTAGACTGGCAAGGACCCATTATCATTGTGGCGCATATTGATCCAGATGGTGATGCATTGGGGAGTACTTTGGCTTTGAAAAGAGCTTTAGATAGTGCATCCAAAGCGAGTAAGTTACTCATGGATGTACCACGTTATTTAGATTTTTTAGCTGTAGAAGGTGAAATCTCACCTGCAATGGAGACTTTAGAGCCAGATACGCTGCTAGCTATTTTGGATGTATCAGAACGAGGGCGTGTTTGGGGTGTGCCAGCGGAAGCTATAGATAACGCTGCTTTTGTTGTCAATATTGACCATCATGGCACAAATGATCGCTTTGGTGATTTGGCGTGTGTTGCGCCAGATAAAGCAGCAACCTGTCAGATGATTAAAGATCTGGTTGATATTATGGAGATTCCTTGGACAACTGAAATAGCAACGCCTTGCCTGACAGGTATTCTGACAGATACGGGCAATATGCGCTTTGCGAATACTAATGCCACTGTGCTCAGAGATGTTGCTAGTCTTTTAGAAGTAGGCGTTGCTTACGCTGAACTTACAGATAGATTGCAGTGGCGTCATCCAGATTACTACCGAGTGCTTGGTAAGGTTATGTCTACAGTAGAGTTTCCGCTAAATGGTCTTGTTTCAACAGTTGAAATGACAAAAGCGATGAAAGAAGAACTTGGTCCTATCTCAGATGATTCTTCGGATTATGTAGGTCAGATTCGCTATGCAGAAGGTACACACATAGCTATTTTCTTTCAAGAACGAGAAGATAAAATCAAAGCTTCTGTTCGTTCTAGGGGAGAGGTATCTGCACAAAATATTTGTGTAGCACTTGGTGGTGGTGGGCATAAGCCTGCTGCTGGGGTGAGCTTTACGGATATTAGTTTTGAAGAGGCTAAAGCTAAGGTGTTGGCAGAGGCTAAAAAAGAGCTCGAGCGCCACAACTTGATATAATGATGGACCTAACACGAGATTTTACAGCCACTGCCTTTGTCGTGTGGCAAGGCAAAGTCCTCCTTCATCAACACAAAAAACTAGCTATGTGGCTACCCTGTGGTGGACACATAGACCCAAACGAACTGCCTGATGAGGCAGTTAAAAGAGAATCACTTGAAGAATCAGGGGTTGAGATCGAGCTTATTGGTGAAAAAGTTTTAGATGTTGATGATCCAGTCCAACTCGTGCGACCACGTGGCATTCAATTAGAATTTATCCACGAAGGTCATGAACACATTGACCTTATCTACTTTGCTAAACCAGTCAAAGGCTATGACGGCTATCTTTTACCAGAAGATAAAAGTTTAGGTTGGTATGGTCCAGATGAGCTAGCAAGCATGGATTTAACAGAAGAAATAAAAGAGTGGACACAGCTTGCCCTTAAAGAATTAGTTTAGAGCGCTAGCTAGGTTGAATTGTTTGAGGCACGGTTGGATAAGACTGTGTCTCATTTTCTTGAATGGTGGTACTTTCACTTGAGCTATCAGTAGAGGGTGTATCGGTTATATGAGTAGTAGTAATAGGTATTTGTGTAATATTGTGCTTTAGTCGGATGCAGACTTCTTCTACCCTTAAACCATCAACCTTTTCAACGATGATGTCACCGTGTGCAAAGCTGACGACATCACCTACTTCAACCTGACGAGCTAAACGTCCAAAGACAAAGCCACCAATAGATTCTTCTTCAGCATCACCAAAGTCAAGGTTGTGCTCTCTTGCTAACTCATCTAGTCTGACAGTACCTTCAACAATAAGGTTGCCACCTTCAAGCTCTTCAATTTCTAAGCTTGCTTCGTCAAATTCATCGTTGATGTCTCCAACAAGTTCTTCAAGCAAGTCTTCCAAGGTCAAAATACCAGACATACCACCAAATTCATCAACAATCACAACAATGTGTTCTTCACGTAGTTTACGGAGTAAGTTAGTTGCGGTGGCAGTTTCAGGCATGAAGCCAACAGGGCGCACATAGTCTCTGAGACTATCTAGCTGAAGATCTTGTCCCAAAACACTCAAATCTTTGATGTGAATATAGCCAGTTACTTCATCAGGATTATTCTCACAGTAAGGGTAGCGGGTAAAGCCACTTTCGTCGATTTTTTCTAGAATAGTTTCTTTAGTATCTTCGCTAGAGAGCCAAACTACTTTTGCTCTTGGAATCATCAAGTCGCCTGCATCTAGCTCACTAAAGTCAATGACATTTTTAAGCATGTCTTTTTCGTCATCGTTTAGATGGCTATCTGCTAGGTTATCAGCAAGTAAGTTACGCAGTTTGCGAGATTGTGAAACAGGTTCTTTGTTTTCAACACCTAAGCGACTAAAGCCAAACTTGTAGAGTGCTAGTAGCATGTTTGTGGGAACAGCAACAATTCTGTTCCAGATGTTAACTGGTTTTGATAGACGTACTGACAAAGACTCGGCATTGATTTCTGCAAAGCCTTTGATGCTTTGTCGGGTGCCAGCATAGAGCAAGACAAGCAGCACAATGCTCAATACAAATAAAATACTTCCAAAAGGTTGCCTAATGGCGTTCATGCATACTTGAAACAATGCACTTAAGCTGAGCCATGCAAAGAGCATAGAGCTAATGCTTTGTCCGAGTTGCGAGCTAGCAAGCAATTTAGACAGTCTTTCCTCAGTACTTTTGTTTTGGGGGAGGCTTGAAAGTGTTGATACACAAAGCGTGAAGTATGCATTGATGATAAACAGAATTAAAGCAAGTACAGAACTTATGGATAACAAACTTGGAGGTTCCACGATTATTAGGTTATACCATGTTTGATGTCAGGGGTTTTGTTTTGCTTTGTACAAAGTCATCATAGAATCTCAATTTTGGTATAATTTTGGTTTCATAACAAGTATTAAATCTAGATGAGTTTATGATTTAGTTACTATTGAATCTATTATTTCATCTCCTATTTTAGATGCTTGTTTATAAATTTCATGTAGTTTCAAAAGATTTTGATTACCACTAGCCATTTGGTGTACATATTCGAAATACATTCGTTTTGGAATACTGTATGTGCTGTAAAACTCATTTTCATTTATCAATAGGAAGTGAGTATATTGTTCATGATTGTTTTCTTGATAAATTTTGAAAAATTTATTTGCTAAGCTTGAGCTACCATATAAATCGTCAAGCAGTAAGCTGATTTCATCTTGTGTTTGGGATATTATATTGGTTCTTTTGTCTAGTTCTGATTTTGAGCGAGGGGTACTTTGTACATAGCTATCTAATAAGGCTGATAAACCTTGTAATTTTGCAGTTGTTATTTGATTGCTAACTTGTTTGGCTTGAGCCGCTGCTGTTTCTATTAAAGCTTCCTTAGTTTCTTGTAACTCTTTTTTTTGTAATTGAAGTTCTTGTCGGTGAATGTTTAAACCATTTTGCTGAATTAGAATAGCAATAATAACTCCAATAAAAGCAAGCCCTGAAAATAAAGTGTTTAATGCACCAAAGGCGTCTCCAAAGCCTGCAACACCTAAGTCTTGATAAGTCCATAAAATAATAAATACCGTGAACCAAATACCTGTAACGAGTAAAAAAGCCCAGAATCCTATAAAGACGATTCGTATTTCATTATCTTCACTCATAAATTGTTCTTTAAAGAAAGCCTTCATTCTATTACCCATTTCTATATGATATATCAAAATTAGAAACTAATTTTAAATTG
>CALGZD010000232.1 GCA_937934635.1 uncultured Deinococcales bacterium | reverse complement strand
CAGTGAGTTAGGTCTTCGAGTTGTGGAAAGTGGTCAAGGCAGAACGGCTGATGTTGTAGCTTTAGCAGCAAATCAAGATGTTGAAGGTATGGCTGCACAATTAAGCAGTGATCCACGCATTAGTTATGCAGAGCCAAACTTCTATATCTATCCACAGTCTTTACCGAATGACACAGAATTTAAAAAGCAGTGGTACTTAGCTGCTTCAGGCGTGCCTGTGGGTTGGGACAGACGCGCAGGGGTAGATAACAATATTATTGTTGCTGTTCTGGACACAGGCATTGACTACCGCCGTACAGTAAACGGGGGAACAGCAGGACACCCAGATTTACCAGCAGGACGTTTTGTTGCAGGTAAAGATTTCTGCCCAAATAGTAGCTGTAGTGGTACGGATAACGACCCAACGCCAGAATTTTCTGGAGATACCCACGGTACGCACGTTGCAGGCATCATCGCAGCAGCAGGAAATAATGGTCAGGGTATCGCAGGTGTTGCGAGAAATGGTGTACGCATCTTGCCTGTAAAAGTTTTCTACCGTGCTAACTTTACAACCGCAGCAGCGCTTGCTAATTCGATTCGTTGGGCTGCAGGCGTTGACAGCAATCCAAACCCAGCCAAGATTTTGAACTTAAGCTTAGGTACAGACCAAGATAGTACTGCTGTGCGTGATGCAATCAATGCAGCAGCAGGTCGTGGTGCATTGATTGTCGCGGCAGCAGGTAACTACGGTCAGACATCAGTGCTTTATCCAGCAGCCTATAACAATGTAATGGCTGTGGGTTCAGTAAATAGCCAGTTTAGAAAGTCATGCTTTTCGCATACGGGTGCAGGCATCGACCTTATGGCTGCTGGTGGCGATTATGACATCAGTAAAGTTTATGGTGGCACAAGCTGTCCAGCAGGTACGAAGCCTGAGGGCATTCAGAGTACAATCACAAGTAGTAGTTATGGTTTGCTTTTCGGAACATCGCAATCTGCACCGATTGTCAGTGCAGCAGCAGCGCTTGTTTGGTCACAAAACAATGGTGGCGCAAATGAAGCTAATTGGAATGCGACACAGGTACGTAATCATTTGAAGAATACTGCACACTTCAACAACAGCTATATGAATGCTAATAGCTACGGAAGCGGTGTCTTGCGCTTAGATAGAGCGCTTGGTTTAGCAGGACCAGGTGATGTGGTGACGATTACTGCACGAGGTACTTCAAGCAACGTGACGAAGAATACGACTGTTGCACTAGATTTAAGAGGTAGTACAAAGTCATATGAAATCACTGGTTTGCCAGGCGATATCTATGAGCTGAAAGCTACTGCAACGAAGTTGCAAGATGTTGAAACGGTTAATTTGCCAGTGAGTGGTACGGTGAATCGCAATTTAGCAATGCTACCGTTCTAAGCTACCGTTCTAAGCTACCGTTCTAAGCTACCCTTTGTAAGTTACAGTTCTAAAGATTTAGGTTTTTAGGCTTAGCAAAGATGCCCCTGCCGAAAGTTGGTGGGGGTATTTTTATTACGAGTTTTTCAAGTTGGTTTTTTGGAGGGTGCTTGAGAGGGCTCGAGCCACCCTACAGCCCACCAAAAACCCACGCCCTGCCATTGCTCCCACAAAATAAAGCTGTGAATCTAACTGCCTGACAACAGGGTGACTATCCTCAGTCTTTAACCTAGAACCAGTCCAAACATTCACTCGCTCTGCCTCTTTTAAATCAGGTACAAACCAGCTAGCTGACGCTTGTAGTTGTTCAGGTGCAGTTGGGTCACGTTCACCATGTTGCCGATGATTACCACCGATATGCACTTGAGTATCTCGCTGTCCACCGTAAATCGCTCCTGCGATAGGGTGAGCAAGACTCTGCTCATAACCGAGACTGATGACTTCTCCATCAGTAATCTTAAATTCAGGTAGTGATTGTTTTTGTCCTGCTGGTAAATCTCTCAGAAGCTTTGGGGCTTCCCAGCCTGCACATAGGAATACGACATCAGCTTGAAAGCTTTCGTTATTACATATAACGCTTCCATTGTCGATGCGAGTTACTTGTGAGTTTTCGTGGAGTGTTGCACTGTTTTGTATAGCGCCAGCTATAAGTGCTTTTAGAAGTTTTTTAGGATGAACGTTAGCACCTTCAGCAAAGTAGAGTGCGCCAAAAGGAACATGGTAATTTTTAGGTAAATCTTCAGCGTCTAGCCACTGGATACCCGTATTCGTCTCAAGATGTTTTTTCCACTTTTTGGCTTGTTTGTGGTTGGAGGCAATCCGTAAGATGCCGTTTTGGCTAACCCCGTGATCGAGATTTAAAGCTTCTAGTTCTTTTACTAGACTGAGCATCGCCTTGTGTCCTGCTAAATCATCTGGATGTGCCCTGGCACTCCTTCCACGGTAGGGATTGAGAAGTGCTAAGGGAATCGAAGAAGCACCTAAAGCATCTTGTTCACCCACACGTCCTTTTTCAAAGATATGAACCTCTGCCCATTTTGAAAGTTCATATGCAAGGGTACAACCTGTGATACCCGCACCAATAATGATAAACTTTGGGCGATTATTTGAGGCGTTTACTTGCTGCTTTGACATTTAGATTCAAGTATACGTTTAAAAGAAACTTTAAGTCGTCCTGTTTTAGAGAGGTAGAGCAATGGATTCAATTTACGTGATACTAAAGGGTATTCACAATATTACTAGGTGGCTAGTATTGCTAGCAGGTCTATGGGCAATGGTAAGCAGTTTTTCAGGTCTGATTGCTAGACGCAACTGGACTTCTGGTGATAGAACTGCAGGTTTAGCATTTAGTGCTTTGTTTGGTATTCAGCTTGTATTAGGTCTCATTCTTTACGCAATCAGTCCAGTTGTCAGAGTTGGTCTTGCGGATTATGCGAATGCTGCTACACAGGTGAAGTTCTTTACCGTTTACCACTTTGTCGTGATGTTCATAGCCTTTATTTTGGCACAACTTGGTTATTCAAGGAGTAAAAGAGCTTTGACTGATGGTGGCAAGTTCCGTACTGCTGCAATTTTCTATACAATAGCTATGTTACTCACTTTGATGATGATTCCTTGGGGTTTCCGTCCAAACTGGCCTAGCTATTTATTTGGTTAGTACCAATTCCGTTTATATCCGTAGTTTAGTCTGATGT
>CALGZD010000231.1 GCA_937934635.1 uncultured Deinococcales bacterium | reverse complement strand
AGCCAATCCAAATGCACCTCTTGAAATGAAACTTTTAATCATTAGTGCTACCAAAGATGACAGTGGTCTCGAAACTGCTGAAGCGCTTATGAAGCAAGTAGGTGTACCTTATGATATCCTCATCGCAAAAGATAAAACACTTACCAGCGACATGCTAATGAACGGAAACCAAGGTCGCTATCAAGGCATCATTTTGACAACAGCATCTTTGCCATATCAAAAAGATGACGGTTCTTTTGCAAGTGCTTTTGAACCTGCTGAGTGGCAAACACTTTGGAGCTATGAAAGTGACTTAGCTGTTCGTCAATTAACGCTCTATACCTTCCCATCTGTCTATCCAGAAGACTATGGCATTAAAGGTATTGATAACAACGGTGACGGCTGGGCGGATGGCAATAATAATAGTTTTGCTATGACCATGACACCTGAAGGTCAAACTATTTTTTCATCTCTTAAAGCCAATGCATCTATTCCTGTAAAACATGCCTTTAACTATCCTTCTGAACTAGATGCCTCAGGTGGGATAAGCGCAACACCGATTTTAAAAGATGCTACTGGCAATATCTTAGGTGTTGTAAGCACATCAGCTGATGGTCGTGAACGTATGGCGTTAACCATGGGACATAACCCATTTTTGCTGCATACACAACTCCTTGGCTATGACATGCTCCGTTGGTTAACTCAGGGCGTTTTCATTGGTGAAAGACGCATGTACCTAAGTCTTGATATTGACGATTGGTATCTAGAAAGTGATGTCTGGAACCCTGCAACACTATCAAACTTCCCTTATGAAGAAAAAGTCTATAGAATCGATGCGCAAGACGTTTACGCTGCTCGAGACGGTGTCTTAGATCTTCGCACTAGGTTTAATGCACCTACCTTTAACTACATTCAAGTTTTCAATGCACTTAAAGGTGATACAAATGCCAGTGTGGATTGTAGCGAAACTGCAAGCCTATCTGCTGCATCTTTATGCACTGGTACCTTCTTTGATTGGGTCAGTCATACTTTTAGCCACGCAGAAATGGATTTTTTGACCTATGACGATGCTCGAGCCGAGTTCGAACAAAACATAAACTTTGGTGAATCGCAAGCCATCGACTTCGATAGAGCTTTTGTAGTGACAGGAAAACACTCTGGTCTAGGCTGGCACCGCATCCAAGATGCACCTGGTATCACCTGCGAAGTAGACCAAGTTCCTTCAGATGAATTTTGTCAGTTTGGCTTGCAAGCATCCAATAAAGCTATGCTTAGAGCTGCTGCTGATTTAGGCATCAAGTACATGGCTGCAAATCGTGGTTGGGATTCACACACTAGAGCAGATGGCTGTGATACTTGTCTGATTAGACACCCCATAGAAGATCGCATCAGCCTTGTGCCACGTTGGCCAACAAATATCTTTTACAACACTACAGATCCAATAGAGAACACCAGTGAATTTAACAATCTGTATGGTCCAAATGGCATCATTCGAGATGGCTTTGGCAACCCATTTTTCACCACTGATCGCACTTGGGAACAAGTTTTGAATTTTGAAGCAGAAATTGCTATGCGCCACGTGCTCAGCTTTTCACCCTATCCACACTTCTTCCATCAAAATAACCTGAGAGAATATGCGCCAGGACGCAGTCTTATGTATGACTGGTCAGAAGCTGTACTTAAAGAATATAGCAAGTACTTTGATGTGCCAATTATCAGTCAAGATTGGCAAGGCATGACAGAAACGCTCGAACAGCGAACTAGCTTCTATACAGCGCTTAAAAAAGGCGCAATTAGAGGTACGTGGAATCGTGCTGATAACTCTGTAAACATTACAACCGTTATACCAACCACAATATTTGTTACAGGCGTAGACCTAAATAATGGCAAAACATGGAGATACGGTGTTGATAAAGTATCTCAAACATACTTAACTCAAGAAGGCTCCGCTAATGGCGCTGTCGCCTCTACTGCCTCTATCAGTGCAAATAGAGCGCCAACCCTTTCAGGTATCAGCAATCAAACAAGTGCTGAAGGAGCAGCAACATCTATAGCACTCAACTTCAATGATGCTGATAATGACATTGTTGGCTTTTCTGCCACAAATCTTCCACCAGGACTCGCAATTGACCCTGCTACTGGCAAGATTAGTGGAACAGCGGCCTTTGGTACAGAAGGAACTTACACTGTAAACGTTGTACTTTCTGATGGTCAAACAAAAGCACGTCAGTCTTTTATTTGGACAATCGTGCCACCATCACCAAATGGTGTATTCACAGCAGATTTTGAGTCTTCACGTGAAGACTTTGTCTATAAAGATAATCTATTTAGAAATACTTCTGAAGAACGCTATGCTCGTGGTGATAGAGATAGTGTTGGCAAGTACCTATTTACTGTTGTAGGTGGCATTGATGATGAAACCATCACTGGTATTTCTGGTGGCTTCGAACGCAACTTCACTTTAAATCAAACGTCCAACGTTACGGTGAGCCTCAGATACAGAATTGAACAACGCCTTGAATACGAAGAGGACGAATTTATTCAAGCACTACTTTCGATTAATGGGCAACTTTACGGCCTTAATAATGGTGATCACCTAGAACAGATGGCTGGTGGTGGCGATAGTGACTGGAAAACAGTAAGCCTAGAAATCGGCACATTAGCTGCAGGCACGCATAGCATCCAAGTTGGTGCTTACAATAATCAAAAGAATTCTGATAACGAATCTGCCAAAGTGTCTTTTGATGATATTAAAGTAGAAGCAGTAGCCGACGGTGGTACACCAGTTATGACTACAACTGGTCCTAACTTAGCAGGAACTTGGACAGGGTTTTATGCTTGTACAGGCTGTGGTTCACAAGCAATTCAAATTAGCCAATCAGGCAATGATATTGTAGCTACAAAAATCACAGGTGACAGTTACGTACCTGCGGGTGAAGTTACTTGGACAGCAAATGTAGCTACCAATGTAGGCGAAGGTGTTATTGCAGATCTTGGCTATAGCAACCGCAGACTTGTCCCTGGAACATTAAGCGTAATAGACGAAAAAACAATTCGCTTTACTTGGGATGGATTTAGCACGATTACCTTTTACCGTGACTAGTACCTATACTAGGACTAGGACTCATATCTAGGCTGATTACTAAACTTATCAAGCTTTAGACTAAACAACCTTAAAGACATATCTAAATCAGGGCTTTACTATTAGCCCTGATTTTTTTTATAGTGAACGCTAAACGAAAGCTAACCTGAACACGAATACTTTAACTTATAAAGGATACATATGGAATTAGGCGTTTGCTACTACCCTGAACACTGGTCACAAGATACTTGGAAAAAAGATGCTGAACGCATGAAAGAGATTGGTCTTTCATGGGTACGGATTGGTGAATTTGCGTGGAGCAGATTAGAATCTAAGGATG
>CALGZD010000230.1 GCA_937934635.1 uncultured Deinococcales bacterium | reverse complement strand
TTTGTACGCCCTTCATCTATAGATGTAAGAACGTTACACCGAGTTGAAGATGTCTTTTACCAATACCTGCCAGACACCTTTGAAATACTTGCATTATCCCCTGTAACACCTTTGGGAACTAATGCTGTTGTAGCCTCAGTTGATCAAAATTGGGCGGTTGCAACTGTGCGAAATACAGAAGTAGTTTCGGATGCGACTAATGTTTTAGCTCTCGAATGTGCGCTTAGAAGAAAGGTTTTACCTAGAGGTGATTTGAAAAAAAATAGTGCATACTAGAAGAATGCGAAAAAAAGCTATAGCACAGACCTAAAAGATGCAGAGTGGAAAGTCTTGGAGCCATTACTTAAGAAGCAGTTAGAGAAGCAAGATCCAAGAGGAAAAAAGCTAGAACATAGCTTACGAGAAATTGTAAACGCAATACGATTTGTACTAGGAAATGGTATTAAGTGGAAAGATATACCAGAAGGCTTTCCACCGTCAGGGACAGTGTATTACCACTATGCAAAATGGCGAGATAAAGGCTTTTGGAAAAGCATCAATAAGAGTATGCGAAGAAAGTTACGAAGCTTAGCAGGAAGACATCCTGACGCAAGTATAGCTTTAGCTGATAGCCAATCGGTTAAAGGAACTATGCATAGTGAAAATGGCTATGATGGCAACAAAAAAGTGAATGGTATCAGACGCCAAATTCTTGTATGCACAATGGGCTTCTTACTCAATGTCGCTGTGACCACTGCTAATACTTCAGACAAAGAAGGTCTAAGACTACTCCTTGCTGGCTTATGGCATGATTGTCCAAGACTTAAAGCTATTCGTACTGACCAAGGTTACAAATTAGGTGATACTTTCAAAAACTACATCCTTGAGGCTTATAACTGGGTGATTGAAATGGTAATTCGTCCGAAAGACCAAAAAGGCTTTGTTGTTATTCCTAAACGTTGGGTTGTTGAACGTACTTTTGCTTGGTTGGGTAACTACCGTCGTTTAAGCAAACACTATGAAGTTCTAGACTCTTCCGCTGAATCCTTTATCTACATGGCTATGGTTGACATTATGACTAAGCGTATTGCAGGTACTTCAACCCCTGCTTTTCGTAAGTAGGTTTATTTTCAAATCACCTCTAGTTGAATATTACATAGCTTTAGATTCTGTGCTTATTAATGAACAGGGATGAGGAATAGCCAGATTGTTTAGGGCTTGCCTTGAACATAAACTATTCAATGTATGGTTTGCCAGACAAGAATTCTTTGTTGATACCCCATCGGCTTGCCGTGGCGTCCGTTCATTGACTTTATGGATTTTAGCCAGACTTATGGATTTTAGCCAGATTTGAGGAGCTTTTCAACCACACTACGGTCTTCAAGTGTGCTTATATCACCTGTAATATCCTGTCCTGCAGCAATATTTCGGAGTAATCGACGCATGATTTTACCTGATCTGGTTTTAGGTAATGCATCTGCAAAACGGATTTCTTTTGGTTTAGCAATCGCTCCAATTTCTTTTGAAACATGCTCGAGCAGTACTTTTTTAAGCGCATCATCACCAGAACGTGTACCTTCTAACGTTACAAAGGCAACAATAGCCTCACCTGTAATATCATCTGGGCGACTTACTACAGCAGCTTCTGCAACACTGTCATGCGATACAAGTGCAGATTCAATTTCCATCGTGCCTAGACGGTGACCAGATACGTTCACGACATCATCAACACGACCCATAATCCAGAAGTAACCATCTTCGTCTTTTCGAGCGCCATCCCCCGCGAAGTAGCAGTGGGGCACGTCAGACCAGTATGTATCTTTATAGCGTTGGTCGTCACCGCAGACTGTACGAATCATGGATGGCCATGTACGTTTAATGGCAAGAAAGCCACCTTCGTTTGCTTTCATTTCTTGACCATCTTTACTCATGATGGCGGGTTCAACCCCAAAGAAAGGTAAGCCAGCAGAGCCAGGTTTTGCATCGTGTGCGCCAGGCAGTGTAGTAATCATGATGCCACCTGTTTCAGTTTGCCACCATGTATCTACAATCGGACAACGCTCTCCACCAATAACCTTGTGGTACCACATCCATGCTTCTGGGTTGATTGGTTCACCAACACTACCGAGTAGCCTGATTGAGGATAGGTCAAACTTATTTGGATGCTCGTCCCCAAGTTTCATAAAAGCACGAATGGCTGTTGGGGCGGTATAGAAGATAGTTGCTTTATGATCTTGCACAAGTTCCCAGAATCTACCTGGGTGTGGATGTGTTGGCGTACCTTCGTACATGATTTGAGTAACACCATTGAGCATCGGACCGTAAACGATGTAAGAGTGACCCGTAATCCAACCAACATCAGCAGTACACCAAAAGATGTCATCTTCTTTCATGTCAAAAACATATTTATTGGTGAGATAAGTATAGGTTTGATAGCCACCAGTACTGTGCAAAACGCCTTTGGGCTTACCTGTTGAGCCTGATGTATACAAAATAAAGAGTGGATGCTCTGAATCGAGAGGCTCAGCAGGGCAGTTACTTGAAGCTGTGGCCATTTCATCATGGT
>CALGZD010000229.1 GCA_937934635.1 uncultured Deinococcales bacterium | reverse complement strand
TTGAGTACGGGCTCGAGCACAGGTTTTAAATTTACTAACTTTAGAACCTGAAAAATCGTTTGTGAGTCCCCTAGTATAAAAACTCATACAACGAATATGAAGTAGTAGTAAACTCGGATTTATAGAGAGGTTGGGCTACGTCTTACATTTTACGTCTTACATTTAAAGATATGTTTGAATGTAATCCTGCATGAAACAAACCCACAAGAACAGAAGTAGACAGTAATAGTTTGAGTTAGCTCAAACTCCAAATAAAATTTTGTAACCGACATTTAGTATTTTAGTAGTATTTTAGTTATTTTGATTATTTACTGTACCTAATCGTTGAAGCTTGCCCAGAAGAAAGTTATGACTATGAACATGTCAAATCTATCGATAAAATTTCTAGGTAAAATTCAAAAACACGGTATAAACCGCAGTATAAACCGTTGCATAAATTGCAGTATAAAACGCAGTATAAACCGTATAAACCAAGGTACAGCCGCAAGACACGATTTTATATTTTAATTAGAATTGTTGACATTCAGGACCAGTAGTAGCCTGAATGCTTTTTTTAACAGTTTTTTTTGGGAGACTAAACTTGCAAGACTTCAGTTATGATAATCAGCTTTATATTTTGCAGCAACATACCCCTACAGTTTCGATTGATCAAACCGTTTTAGAGAGTCAAAAGAAGACCGTATCAAAAAGCGCTAACGCAGTTATTTTGCCCAGTACTGATTTGAACAGCCTTGATCTTCAAGGTTTGAGCTCTGAAGTTGTTGAGGTGATTTCTCCTTGGTATCAGCGTGTAGCTATTCAGCTTACACCTAAGCGCTTTGCTCATGTTTTGCGAGTAACAAAGTTAGCAGATGCAATTGGTCAAGCCAATAGCTTTTCTAGAGCTGAACGGCAAGCGACGGCTAAAGCTGCTATTTTGCACGATATTGCTAGAGAGCTTGACTGTGAAGCGATGCACGCTTTAGCAAAACCTCAAATAGATGTTGAGTGTGAGTGTCACTTGGTCTTGCATGGTAAAGCAGGACGAGCACTAGCTGAGCAGTGGGGCATGGATGATGCTACTGTGCTTGATGCTATTGAAGGGCACACCTTTGGTGTCTTGCCAACGAACCGTGTGGGTATGGCTGTTTATATTGCAGATGTTTCTGAGCCTGGACGCAATGTCAATGAAGATATTCGTGAACTTGCTTTAGAAAATCTCTTTGCTGCTTATAAAAAGGCAGTAAATTGCAAAGTGAGCTACTTGCAATCAAGAGGTAAGCCTGTTCACCCTGATACCCTTAGGGTACATAATGCGATTAGTTCGATTAGGTGCGATTAACAAAGTTGACCAACTTACGTAGACGTTTACTTTTACTACTAGGTGTTGGTCTTGCACTATTTGGTTTAGTTGCATACTGGTTTAGTTACGAACAACAAAAAATAATTTATCCACCACCGCCTCCTGTCATAGCAGAAGCAGTTGAGGATAATTTTGAATTACGCTTTGTTTTGGCAGGGCGTGATTATGATTGTTATGACCATAACAATGAGCCTATTTATAATGAAAACGGCACAATTATAGGTTGGGATGGTAAGCTTTGTAGCGACCAAAGACTTGGTAAGCGCACAGATACTATTTTCTTTGTGCATGTTGTGGGTAATGACATTCGAATGATGTCTATTCCTAGAGATGTTTACTTGTCAGCTTGGCAGACTCGAATAAACTCTATGTACCTTTACCAAGGTGCAGAAGGCTTAACGGCTGCTGCTGCTGCTGAGATTGGCATCAGTACTGATAACTATGTGATTATCAGCATGGAGATTTTTGAAAACATTGTTGAGGCACTCGGTGGTGTTGAAATTAATGTGCCCTATGACATGAAGTACGAAGATGTTGCAGGTGGATTGAAGATAGACCTCGATGCTGGTTTGCAAACCTTAACTGCTGAGCAAATTGGTGGTTTTATTCGCTTTCGAGACAATGAGCTGAGCGACTTTGGGCGCATTGACCGAGTGAAGAGTTTGGCACTTGCGATGTTACAGCGTTTAAAAGAGCAAAACATTCGAGCTAATATTCCTGCAATTATTCAAGCAGTATTTAACGATGTTGAAACGAATATTCCAATTACTACTGTGTTAGATCTCGTACCTAGAGTTGATAAAATCACCTTGAACACAATCACGGTGCCTACTGAGACTATTGAGGGAAGCTACGATTTACAAATTATTGAGTCTGAAAAAGACAGGATGCTAGCTGAACTTTATGGTACACAGCAGGAAGAACTTGATATTGCGCTATTGCCTGATGCAAAAATATTGGTAACCAATAGCAGTGGTGAAGAAGAACTAGGTAATTGGATGGTTTCGCAGTTACGGGCGCAGGGTGTTGATAGAGATGACATCTGGCTCGAGCAGGCGGGGCTCGAGCCCATTACAGTTATTTCCTCAACAACGAGCGCCTTTGAAGCAGCAGGTTACTATGCCAGCATGTTACACGTGAATCGTAATCAGGTAACCAGAATAGAAACACAAGGCGGTACAGCACTTGATTTACAAATCATCTTAGGGCAAGATGCAATTAAGTTTTATGGTTATCAGCAGAGCAAAGAACCTGTTGCAAGCAGTATCGAAGTCCTATCAAACTAACAAAACTTAGACTATATAAATATTTTTGAAACAAAATAGATGCTATACTGACCTCAGGAGGTCTTGAAATTTCACAAGACGATACAACTAACAGAGTACAACTGATTGTAGATGCTTTAGATGACAAACGTGCAATTAACATTCGCACACTAGATTTACGTGCTGTTTCAGACAGCTTGAGCTTTTTTATTGTGGCAACAGGTGAATCAACTTTGCAGCTAAAAGCTATGCAGGAAAATGTCAAAGACGATTTGAAAAGCAAAGGATACCCTGTTTCGAGCATAGAGGGACCTTCGGAGCG
>CALGZD010000228.1 GCA_937934635.1 uncultured Deinococcales bacterium | reverse complement strand
GCGGAGAAAACTCCAAAGGTGCATCCGTATCGCATATATCCTAGCTTTGTTAATTAGTCGAAGTTTTTTTTCCTCTAAAACAAGGATGCACCCTTACGTCCTAGCCTATTTTTATTGAATCTTAGTAAGGTTAATCCATTTGCCGTAGGTCAATGAACGCCAAAGCCACTCAAGCGGTCCAAAGCGAAAACGAGACAGCCACCAATTGCTCAAGGCAATTTGCGCTACAAATATCACTATCGCTATGAGTGCAGTAATAGCTGGACCCAATTGTGCGTACAAAGCAAATCCATAACCATAAAACAGTGTCGTACAAATAAGTGAATGTGAAATGTAATTGGTCAGTGCCATGCGCCCAACAGGCGCAAGCACACTCAGGCGCTTCAATCCTAAAGGACGCTGCATGATGAGTAGCAATATGGCGATGTAGCTAAAGCCAAGTAGCGGTCCACCCAATCCCCAAGAAAATACAAAATTCCAAGACCCTGCTGGGTTAGTGATAAGTAGATAGGCCAATATGCCTTTTGCAATCAGGGCAAGCGGTAACAAAATGCTAAGTGTGCGTCTTAAAAATGGACCTTTGTGTTCTAGTTCGTGAAAGAACCTTGTCTTACCCGCAACAAGACCCACTAAAAAAAGCCACAAAATTGTGGGTATCAGAAAAAGGCTACCAAACACAGTTGCTACAGCGTAGCCAGCTCTATCAATCAAGATATCAACATAGCTACCACTTCCCATCAGCTCAATTACTTCTTGTACATCAGCACCATCACCAACAATAAATGGACCTGTTAAAGCAAAAAAACTAAGCGAAACGATGATACAGCCGATAATCCAACGGCGGATTTGTGCAAGTGAACGATTTCGAAACAAGAGCAGTACAAAACCTGTAATGGCATACTGGGTTAAGATATCGCCCTCCCAAATCAAGAAGATATGGATGAGACCGAAGATAAATAAAAAGAATAACCTTCTTCGAAATCTTGCGCCAAAGCTTTTTAGAGCAAGCTCACCTTTTGCCTCTGCACTAAGTATCTGCAAAGCAAAACCAATACCAAACAAGAACGAAAATATGGAGTAAAAAGCACCTTCGGCAAAAATAATAATCAGAAATTCAGCCACTTTGTCTGGAAAAGATGACCAGAAGCTAAGGCTTGGCACCTCTAGGTATGGACCAGAAAAGCTGAGCATATTTACAACTAAGATGCCCAAAAGAGCAATACCACGCAAAATATCAATCTGCTCGAGCCGCGCTTTAGGCGCAACTGGAGCAGATTGTTGTAATTGACTTGCCTGAAAAGATTCTGCCTGAAAAGATTCTGCCTGAATAGATTCAGTTTGAAGAGGTTCAGATGACATGAATCTAAGTATAGTCCATGACATCGCTGTTCTTCATGCAACTTTTGAAGTAGGAAATAATCTTATCGGTCTTATGGTTATTGTGCAGCAACAATCATCCGTTCAATCTGCTCAGCAAACGTCTGATACGGCAACGCTCCTCGCAAAATAAAACCTTCGACATAACCATCTTCTCGCTGATACCCCAAAACAAAAATTGGTGTACTGCGAAACCCTAAACGTCTTGCGCTATTTACATCTTCATTGACTTCGTCATAGAACCAATCTTGGTCTATGCACTGTGTCAAAACAGTCTGGTCAAGGTCCGTACTCTCACTAAGCTTCTGAAGTTTTTCAACAGTTTTAATACCTCGCACATTATAAAACTGAATCATAAAATCCATATAGTCACGATCTGTTGCCATCTGATCACGTACACACTCAGCAGCATAGGCTGCGTAAAAAGAGTAATCGCCACCTACGGTGACCAAATCACGGTAGACAAAACGCATCTTTTCAGTATCTACATAGCTTTGAATGAGGCTTGGTAAAGTTTCAGAATGAAAGCGACCGCAATAAGGGCAGTTAACATCACTAAATTCAATCAAAACTAGTGGAGCGTGATTCACACCAAGCGTTACATCATCGTCTATACGAACTAGTGCCATGCGATTACGGGGTACATCAACATAGCTACTAACTTTTTCTAGATCTACAAGTGGCATCACTTGCTGGCTTTCTACTTGCTGGCTTTCTGTCTGTTCCTGTGCAAACACCAAACCATAAACACAGATAATAAATATAGTCACTAATAAACAAATTTTTGAGTTTTTCATATCCAGACATTATCACCATGAATGATGTGTCATAATTGCCAGATTAACATTAGAAAAATGTGCCTTATCTAAAGTAATACGTCTAAAATAATACGTCTAAAGTTGTTCTTCGGCATTGGTTGTGGGTGCGTCCCGCTAAAGGTTGAAGGTATATCTAAAGAAATAATCTGATATTCAACTCTAGTAGGGACGCACCCATTGGTTGTAAGTGGTTGTAAGTGGTTGTAAGTGGTTGTAATTATCTGCATCAGAACATATACCAAAATATTTAACTGAAGCATTTGAAGGGTAGTCGCTAAATGGAGCAAAGATTAAGCCTAAAGGTAAGTCTCATCCTTGTATTTCTTTGTGCAAGTTGGGGACTGCAATATGTGTTTGTAAAAATTACCAACACAGGTATTTCGCCTGTATTGCAAGGGGGCTTACGCTCTGTTTTTGCAACACTCATCCTAGTAGCTTGGATGCTCTATAAAAAAGAACCTTTTTTTGAAAAAGACAACTCCTTTTGGCCTGGCATTCTTTTGGGCTTTTTGTTTTCGCTCGAATTTACCTTAATCTACATCGGCATTGACTTAAGCTATGCCTCTAGGGCTGCACTCTTTCTCTACACCTCGCCCTTTTTTGTAGCCATTGGCGCACATCTTTTCTTGCCAAATGAAAACATTCGCCCACTACAAATTATTGGACTGTGCTGTGCATTTTTTGGTGTATTTGTTGCTTTTTCAGAATCACTACTCAGCACATCTGGCAATACTGCACTAACAAGGCAAGTCTTATTGGGTGATAGCCTCATATTAGTTGCTGCTGTTATCTGGGGAGCATCAACTGTTTTAGTAAAGGCTACCTCGCTAGCAACAACCAGACCCAGCAAAACACTGCTTTATCAACTGGCACTATCTGCTGTGCTCTTACCGCTTACCTCTTTGCTACTAGGTGAGGACGGCATAACAAAGCTTAGTCCGCTCATTGTCGGTAGTTTTCTCTATCAGGTCATTTGGGTTGCTTTTGCTACCTTTTTGATATGGTTTTGGCTTATTCGTCATAATCCTGCTAGTCTTATTGCTTCTTTTACCTTTTTAACCCCAGTTTTTGGTGTACTTGCAGGGGTTGTGTTTCTCAAAGAGGCTTTAACTATTCAGTTAATTATTGCCTTGGTGCTTGTGGGCATAGGTATTTATTTGGTTAATCGACCTGCCCGTAAGTAAGGCACTTTTGTAAAATAATGTGCTTTTATTTACACTTATCAAGAGGTAGTATGTCTTTATGAGTCAGCATGTTATTGGCGTAATTGGTGAAGGTCCAGTAGTTCTTGAGATTATTGAGCAAGGGCTCGAGCTGGGGCATATTGTCAAAGCACTTAGCAATAGCGCAAAAATCCTCAATTCAAATCGTGCTCTACTTGTCTGTGAAAACAAACTAGGCTCAGCCTATCTGCGAGATACCTTAGAGGAGTGTAGTGCTGTTGTTCTCTCTCTCGCAGGCAAAAGAAAACTCAACCCAGATGCCATTAGTGGCTTACAAAGACTATTCGAAGAAAGCAACATCCCTTGGTATGTCATCTTAGACCGTTTTGAAGATGCTCATTTCTTCATGCATTCAGACCCTGCCTATATGCAGCAAGAAAGACACTTCGCTTTTGCAGACAGCCTACACAGCAGTCCTTCAACCTCAACTGTTGTAGTAGTACCTAATCTATTTAAAGATGACCCTTGCTTTAGTCACACTGTCGTACACGAAGCAGAAGTCGGTCCAAGAGATCAACTTTGCATTCCAAATTTGGCATACTTTTTGCTCAAAGACATCGAAGCAAATGTCATGACTCATGACCAAATCGTGCAAGCAACACTCAAAGAACGCAAGTCTAAAGAGCAACTCAATCTAAAACAACGCAGTCGTTGGTTTGGGTTAAAACAGAAAATAGCTTAATTCAACACAAACGTTCAATATGTTCTATTTGCTCTTCATTTAGTTGTAAAGCTTCGTAGACTATTGCGTTTATTTTATCTAACGTGCTTGATACGTCTACCCTATCTACATCACACTTCAGTACATCATCAACAAAAGCAACAAGTTTGCTTTGCTCCTTTGCTGGCAGCAAAAGTAGTGGCATCGCTTCTAAATCACCACGCAACACCTTATGCGTATGAAAGCGCTTTTCAAAGAAAAACTGATAGGGTTTTGAATTTAGTAAAGCAAGCATGACTTTAATAGGCATGTCTGGTAGATGTGGAATTAAACAGTTCGCACTGTTTAAGGTTAGATGTTGCCCATCGTCATACGCAAAAACAAGACGCTTAGAAATAAATTTATAGATAAGCTTTTCACTACTGCGATATTTGTATTCTGGTGCTACCTGTTGAAGTTTATCTGCTTCAAAACGTATAAATTTTCGAGCTTGGGCTAAACGAAATGGTTGTATCTCTTTGCCAGTGATTATCGCTTCTATAGTATCTGAATTATCTGACATATCAGGAGCATCGAGGTGGGTGTCACTAATGTACTTTTTATTGTCACCTGTCACGATGCCAAGTGCCCAGTCAGCTTTATCCTTTAAAAAAATATGGGAATGCGAATAAAAAGTCTGGAGTATAGCTTCGTCAAACGGGCTTAAGTAGCTATCAAAACATTGGTGC
>CALGZD010000227.1 GCA_937934635.1 uncultured Deinococcales bacterium | reverse complement strand
AATGTGGTTTTAAGGGCAGATCAGAGCGTCCCACATGGGATTGCTGTAGAAGTGATTGATTTGCTAAAGCAAGCTGGAGCAGAGCGTATTAGTATTGCTGCAGGGGAGTAGCAATTATGTTTAATTTTGATCGTTATAGTCAGCTTTTTTCAAATGTAAATCAGTCTAGGAGACGTAGGCGAGCTTTTCTAACCTCACTTTTGCTGCATTTACTAGCCTTGCTTGCCTTACTTGCTTTTATTTTGTTTCCAAGGCTACAACGTCCGTCAGAGTCTTATATCGTTCTAGATGTTGGAACGCCAGCCTTAAGTAGTGAATTTGTCAATGCAGCAGCAGCAGATGCCAATGCGCCAAGTAGTGATCAGGTTGATGTAGCGTCTGAACAACTTGGTGTGGCGCAAAGCGCTGAAGCACCAGAGGTTGCAGGTGCGGAGAATCCTGTACAGGTAGCTGAGCAAGCAGCTTTTGAAGCAGATACAGTAACTCAAACACAGGAGCCAGTTTCTTTAGCTGAACCATTAACACAAGCACTAACTGAGCCTTTACCAGAGGCAGTCAGTGAAGTAACAGCAGTGCCAATTGAAGATGCTGTTGTACCTGACAACGTTATTGAGGAAGCACCAGAGTTCTCTCCTAACATAGAACAAGTGATAGATTCTCCTTTAGAAGCAAATCAAGACGCGGTAAGTGCGCTTATTCAAGCAAGTGAAGCTATCAATTCATCAGAAACTGCAACTGAACCACTTGAACCACTGCCTGTGGCAACAGAGATTTCGGATTCAGCAGCGCAGCAGCTTATTCAATTACAGGAGTCACTTTTACAGCAGCCAGAGGAAACTCAAACACAAGCTGAACAGGCAAACGTTACTATTGGTGAAACTTCATCTGAAGAAGCCGAAGTTGTTGATGTTGCTTTAGAAGAGGTGCTTGAAGTTGATACAAATCAAGAAGCAAATCAAGAAGCAAATACTGAAAATACTGAAACACCTCAAGATGAAGAACAAACTGCCACTGCACCAGATCTGAGCGCAGGCGCTTCAGCAAGCCTCGAAATCCCTGAACAATCAGAGCAGCTCTCAGCAGCGTCACGTTTAAATAACCTACGGGATCTATTTCGTAATAGAAACAACGAAGAGTTTGTTCCGCCAAGACCTGAAGAAGTCCCTGAAGAAGTTATCGAAACAGCAGATGTTGCGCCGAATACGATGTTCCTTGCCACAACACCAGAAGAACCTAATCTTGACCGTCCTCTTGAAGAAGCAGCTCAGCCTTTGGCAGATATTATGAATGTGCAGGACGTCCCACTTAGTCAAAGTGCTGTTGGTAATCCTGAAGTTCTGGCTTTTAGTGAAGATAACAATCAAGATAGCAATGCAGAGAATGTAGAAGGGGACAACCTCACAGGTGCTGCAAATGCGCCAGTAGAAACTGCCCCTGAAGGTGGAACGGATAGCATTGCGAGGCAAACTGGTGAGCCAAATGATGATGCAAATCCTGAAGCTTTAGGGCTTGCTGCTGGTCCAGATGGATCACTTTTTCCAACTGGTGCGCCCTTGCCACCAGAGCCGTTTAGTATGACCAAAGAACGTCCGTTGTCAGTCATGGTAGACAATGTTTTTGGCTATCCACAAAATGGTCTTAGGGAAACTTCAACAGTGTTTGAAATGCCAGTTGAAGGTGGTTTAACCCGTCTTATGCTTATCTTCGATAAAGATACACCTGCTAGAGTTGGTCCAATTCGTAGTGCTCGAGACTACTTTTTAGATATCTCTGACGGTCTTGGTTCGGTCATGGTACACGTTGGTGGTTCACCGTCAGCACTGGCTAGAATTGAGCGTAATAGCACGCAAACTTTTGATGGCTTAAGCAGTCCACTTTTTGCACGAGATAGTTCGCGCACTGCGCCTTACAACACCTACAGTCAGGGTAACGATTTGCGCCGAGAAATGACGAGATTGGGCTGGAATAGAGTCAACAACATTCGGGGCTTGATTTATAAGCCAGATGATGCGTTGCCAGAGGTTAGCTCGAAAACGATTCGTTTTTCGAGTCAGTACTCAACAGGCTTTCGCTATGTTCGTAATCTAGCAAGCTACCAATGGGTGCGGAACGGTGTTGATGCAGTAGATATCAATGGTGTATCTGTCAAAATGGATGCTGTTGTGCTTGCGACTTCTGCTGCGAGTGTCATCCCAGGTGACTCAGCAGGGCGCTTGAATGTGAATACCCGAAGTGGTTTAGCAACCTTGTATATTCAGGGTAAAGCAATCGATGGTCAATGGAGTTCACGTGGTGGCTTTAGCTTTATTAGTAATGACGGTGAAGCGATTGACTTAACACCTTTTAAAACATGGGTGACTTTCATTCCACCTTGGGCGAGTGTTAACTAGCTATTTAGTAGGTAGGCTCTTATGGCTGATTTCTGGACTGAAGCACAAAACCTTTTTGCTAAAGGTGACTATTGGGAATGTCATGAGGTTTTGGAAGAAGTTTGGCTAACAAGTAATGACCTGCATAAAGAATTTTATGCAGGTGTTATTTTGTGTGCTGCGGCACTGCATAAGGCGAGGGCCATGGGCAATGCTAGAGGTGGGCGCAGGAACTATGCAAAAGCGCTCAAGCATCTTGCACTTGTTCCTGATAGTTTTCACGAAACAGATGTTCGGGAGCTAGAAGCACGTGTTCACCAAGCGTTGCGGGATGATAGTTTGATGCCAGTTATTCCAGTTATAAAATAAGATTTTGAAAAGAGCAGGGTGTATGTCAGAACGTAAAGTAGATGGTTTAGAACATGAACAGATGCGTGCAAGACGTCCTAATGTTGGCGGTCGCTTAGCTCGTAACGCTGAAGGAAAGGTTTTTGCAGGTGTACTTTCTGGAATTGCTGAGTATACAGGCGCTAATCCAAAAGTTGTTAGAGCGCTATTTGTAGTGGCAACACTTTTGAGTGCAGGTATTGCTGCTATTGGCTATCTATTACTTTGGATGTTGTTACCAGCAAAGTAATGAAGGTTCTTTGAGCTTTTGAGGGGTATCTCATGGAGTAACGACTGAAATGTCTTTAGTTCTTGAGCTTTTCAGTTTGTGTCCCGCTAATTTACCACGCAATGAATCATAGAACCGTAATTAAGCAAAGTCTTCAGCTTCTAAAAAGCTACATTCATTTTCTAAAGCTTGGCTCAAGCGCTGTTTATAGGCTTCTTTTGAAATTTCTATTGCGCCAAAGCGTTTGAGATGCTCAGTTGTGTATTGCACATCAAACA
>CALGZD010000226.1 GCA_937934635.1 uncultured Deinococcales bacterium | reverse complement strand
CCATATGCAAGTGGTAGCTTCCGCGTTATGCTTTCGAAGATTAAGCGTGTCTTACCAGGTGCGCTTGACATAACACGCTACACTGTGAAGCTCAATCAAGAGGTTATCCAGTGGGATACGCAACGCTTTCTAAACCTAGCGCAAAATGGCGACATGAACTCTTTACGTCAGGCTACAGCCTTATACCGTGGTGAATTTATGCAAGGTTTTACCTTAAATGGTTCAGCAGAGTTTCAGACATGGTTAGAAGAGCAACGTGAAAACTGGATTGAATCACACAATCAGGTTATGCGCCGTTTGGTTGACGGTTTACTCGAACAGCATGATATGACCAAAGCTATTCAGCATGTCGATCGTTGGATCAAGCTCGAGCCGTGGCAAGAGCGCGCCCATCGTCAAAGAATGTGGCTCTACTGGCAAACAGGCGAAGTAGATAAAGCACTCCAGCACTTCCGTCAGTATTCTCGCCAGCTCGAGCGTGAACTTGGTGCAGAACCTTCAGAAGACACTGCTCGTCTTTACGAAACCATTCTTCAAGATAAGCAAGACTCATTCCAAGAACTGATTCGTCTTCGTACAAGCGCACCAAGCTTAGCAAGTGCGCCACAACAAGACCCATCCGAAATGTATCAACTCAATGCATCACTCACAAGCTTTGTGGGTCGTGAAACAGAGATTGATAACCTCAATCGCTTACTTGATCAGCACCGCATCGTTACAATTCGTGGCGCAGGTGGTATGGGCAAAACACGTTTAGCACTACAAATTGCAAATTCTGAACAAACAGAACAATATCCAGATGGTGTACTATTCGTTGCTCTAGAACGCACGACAGGTGGACAGCTTGTTTCTCACCTATCTCGCAGACTAGAAATTGACGAAGATGAAGCTGCCCTATTCAAGTACTTGAAAACAAAGAAAATGCTTCTTGTGCTAGATAACTTTGAGCACTTGCTATCAACAAGTGGTTTCATCATGTCACTACTACGCCAAGCACCAAACGTCAAACTACTGGTAACGTCACGTGAAGCACTAGGTCTCATGGGTGAACAGTTCTTCGTACTAAGAGGCTTGGAATTACCAGAACCTAGTGAAAGAAATCTAGACACTATTAAGAGCTTCACTGCTATCAAACTCTTCGAAGAGCGCGCTCGCTTACAAGATCCGTACTTCGAAATTGATGAGCACAACGTGCATCTCATTCATGACTTATGTCAAAAGCTATCAGGTATGCCGCTGCCAATTGAGCTTGCAGCTTCATGGTTAGGCATGATGAGTGTTGAAGAGATTGCTAAAGAACTTTCAGTGGACCTTAATCTGTTTAAAACAGAGAGTGCCAACGTGCTCGACAGACACAGAGATATGCAACAAGTTTTCTCTAGTTCATGGCAACAGCTCACGCCAGAGCTTCAGAGCTTGTGTTATAACCTCAGTAAACTTCCTGAGTTCTTCGAGAAGGACGATGTCGATGAGCTCAATGCAGCATCACTTGCGAACCTACGCAACTTAGTAGATAAGTCACTGCTGAATGTTGAGAAGCAAGAGGGCGTATTGCGCTATCACTTCCCAAATATTCTCCAGTCTTACACTGAAGAGGCTTATAAGCGTAATTTAGCTTAAACAGCACAAACCTAAAATATCCGATTAAACTATCCGAAAGGAGCAGGCTAACTACCTGCTCTTTTTTGTGTTAGGGTATTCGGTACTTATACTAAACTGAAAGATGAATGTCATAAAGATATAGTCGCAAAGATTGCGAAATAACCGAAGGATAAAGGCTTGAAAACCTTGTGTATTGACTGGGATTATGACATTTATGATTCACTTCGGTATTACAGCAGTTGTAAAAAAGATTCCATCAGCTAGCAAAACTTTCAACCTACAGTTGAAGGCATAGCAAGCTGAAAATATATATCAATACAAAAACGGTAGTGCTGGAATTGACAATGCAAATGCCATTATTTTTTTGAAGGCAAACCTTTTATTATGACACAGCTTGTCAAAACCCTAGCCCAACAAGTTATGCAACGTTGCGATGATTTAGCAAAATTTAGTGAATCGCCAGATGGACTAACTCGCACTTTCTTATCTCCTCCTATGCACGACACGCACAAAGCCATCACTACATGGATGGAAACTGTAGGAACATCTGTTCAGGTTGATGCTGTTGGGAATATCCTAGGTAACTACGTCTCTAAAAGTAACTACGTCTCTAAAAATATGACAGCAAAAACATTGCTAGTCGGTTCACATCTAGACACAGTAAAAAACGCTGGGAAATACGATGGTATCATCGGTGTTTTACTTGGTTTAGCACTGGTTGAATATTGTGTTGAAGAAAATCTACAACTACCCTTCAATATAAAAGTTATCGGATTCTCTGAAGAAGAGGGTATTCGCTATAGTATGCCCTTTATAGGCAGTAAAGCAATTACTGGCACTTTAAAGAAAACAGTACTGAATCGCAAAGATGGCAACGATATAACCATGCGAGATGCCATTTCAGCATTTGGAAAAAACCCAGATAACTTAGAACAGTGTAAACTTAACCCCGATGATATCTTAGGATTTATAGAAATACATCATGAACAATCTAGACAATTAGATAAACTCGGTAAATCACTCGGCATCGTATCAACCATTGTTGGACAGAGTCGGGCTAAGCTAAGCTTTGAAGGTAAAGCAGGGCACGCTGGTACAGAAATTATGTCTGATAGAAAAGACGCCTTGGCTGCTGCTGCTGAATTCATCCTAGCTGTTGAGGAAATAGGGCAAGCCACAGAAGGCTTAGTTGCTACAGTTGGTATGTGCTCTGTTACACCAAACGCTGTCAATGTGATTCCAGCACTTACAGAATTAAGCTTAGATGTTCGCCACGGCAATGATAAAGTTCGCTCTGAGTCTTTTGCAAGGTATAAACAAAAAGCTGAAGAGATTGCTAAAAGAAGAAATATTAGGCTATCTTGGCAATCAACTGAACCACAAAAAGCAATTGATATGGATAAACAGCTTTCGGCTGTCATGCAACGAGCTATCAATCTGACTGTCCCAGATGCGCCAATCATGGTGAGTGGTGCAGGGCACGACGCTATGGTGATGGCAGAATTTTGCCCAAGCTGCCTCTTATTTATTCGTGATCCACTTGGCTTAAGTCATCACCCAGATGAAACCATTGATGTAAAAGATGTTGAAGTTACTATTGAAGCACTAGTCAATTTTGTAAAAGAACTGAGTAGCAAGCTAGATAGTGAGGTACAGGTGACAGATGCTTGATTTGATTATTCGCAATAGTGTCGTTATCCAGCCTGAAGAAAAGAAACAGCAAGAAAAACAGGTAGATGTTGCTGTACAAAACGGGAAAATTGTTCAGATTCAAGAAAACATCTCCGATGATTCTCAGACTGAAATAGATGCCACAGGATTGCATCTATTACCTAGCATGATTGATGTTCATGTTCACTTTAATGAACCTGGACGTACAGCCTGGGAAGGTATCTCAACAGGCAGTGCAGCTTTTGCTGCTGGTGGTGGAACTACCTTTTTTGATATGCCGCTCAATTCATCTCCTCCACTGCTTACTAAAGAAGATTTTGAAGCCAAAAAACAACTCATGCTTGAAAAGTCACACACCGATTTTGCGCTTTGGGGCGGTCTTACTCCAACAAATATAGATAAACTCCCAGAACTGGCAACTTGTGGTGTCATTGGCTTTAAAGCCTTTATGTCCAATAGTGGCATCGATGAGTTTCAATCAATTGATGATGCCAATCTATATGAAGGTATGCAAATTGCAGCCGAGCTAGGGTTACCTGTAGCAGTTCATGCAGAAAGCGATACTTTAACGGCTGCCTTCACAAAAAAGATTCGAGACCAAGGTGGCAGCTCTATCAGAGACTACCTAAATTCCAGACCAATAGTTGCTGAACTAGAAGCAATTCAAAAAGCCATTCTTTATGCTGAGGATACTGGTGCTGCTTTACATATCGTCCACATCAGCAGCAGTAAAGGAATCGAACTGGTAACCAAAGCAAAACAACGTGGGGTAAATGTTACGGCAGAAACTTGTGCTCACTACTTGTGGTTAACAGAAGAGTCAGTTGAGAATCTTGGTGCAGTTGCCAAATGTGCACCACCCTTAAGGAGCGTGGCTGAACGAGATTCGCTTATTCAATCAATGCTCCGTAGTGAAATTGATATTATTAGTTCAGACCACTCACCTTCTGACCCTGAGTTAAAAGAAAGAAAAGACTTTTTTGATGTTTGGGGTGGCATTGCAGGTGTTCAGTCTAGCTATAATGTTGTACTAAGCTTAGCGAATAAATACAGTTTAGACTTAAAGCAAGTCGCACAAATGCTAGCAAGTAATCCTGCAAAGCGTTTTGGTTTAGCAACAAAAGGTGAGATTACTGAAGGTTTTGATGCAGATTTTGTCTTGGTAGATTTACAAGAAGAATTTATTTTGAATAAACAAGATTTAAAAACTAAGTATCCACTGAGTCCTTATGTTAGTGAGACATTTCAGGGTGCTATTCAGAAAACCTTTGTACGAGGTACGGAAATATTCGATAGCAAAACAGGACTATCTAAAACTGGCTTTAAAGCACAACTCATCACCTAAGCGATATATACTAGGTAGCTATACTAGTAGCGTTTCCACGTAATTCTGACCCATGCTAAATGAGTTCATTCCTACTCGCACTCCGCTCGCCGATTAACTGACTTAGGTCAGTTAATCGTGGAAGAGCTTTAGGTAGTTGAAAGTTCAAAAAAGAAGGTGCTTCCATAGTTGTTACTATCAACCTGTAACAAGCTATCGTGAAGTTCAACGATACGTTGACTTATCGCCAAGCCTAAACCAGCGCCTTTATGCTCATCCCCTTTA